>NZ_JALCZE010000011.1:0-213608 GCF_024586575.1 Chryseobacterium sp. WG23 | reverse complement strand
CTTTGTTTTTTTGTACTTTTTGCGTAGATCGGGATTCTGCTCATAAAGCCACAGGTATTCCCCGTCGATCCATTGTTTCTCGGTGATCTCCTGCAATTGCTCGGCATTGGGATTTTTAAGTGTTGGGAACGGGTACCTGAACTGATTGCGAAGCAGTTCAAGGGTGTTAAAATTTTCATTGCTCATGATTTTATGTTTTAATGGTTCTTTTTTCAGAGAATGTATAGTTTTTTACATATAGCAAACTATATTGGAATCACTATCAAACTAATTACCAACCAGATACAATCATGAATAACGTGAACTAATATATATAAATTTATTATTATTATACTATTAAAATGTTATTTTTATTAAAAATAAACACAAAACAAGACTGAAAGCCTATCTATTTATTATAACTCAAATTATCAGCTGCAGAATTTCCATTATTTTGAGAGCCAAAAAATACTTACAAGAGTACAAAACAAGTGTAATCAATAAATTTTATATATTTTTTTACCTATTTTAACAGTATGACTTGCCACTGATATAAACCCCAGATATAGTATTTGACTGTTTTTACCATAGAAAACGGTAAAGTTTTGAGATTTAAATCTTTGTTGTATATTCCACAGGAATAAGTTATTATTGTTTAAAAATAATCTTTTTCTAAATAATTGTTTGGATGATTACTATATATCGTAAAATAGCGTTGCTTGAAGGGATTTCTTACCTGATTTTACTGTTCATTGCAATGCCTTTAAAATACATTCTTAATATAACGGAAGGTGTAAAATACTTTGGATGGATCCATGGGATGCTGTTCCTTATATTCTTGGTAGTTCTTATATTAGCCTCAATAAAATACAGATGGAGCCTTAAAAGAATTACAATCTATTTAATTGCTTCAATATTACCTTTTGCCCCTTTTATATTAGATAAAAATCTGAAAAAAGAATATTCATAACTGAAGATTAAGGTCTGTAATTTCATGCGAAAACATACGAAAAAAGCAGATAACATAAATGCTATCTGCTTTTTTTTAACATTGAGAAAGTTTTGAGGCTTTCTACTGAATTTATACTACTCGAACATTAACTGCGTTAATGCCTTTTTTACCGTTTTCTAAATCGAATGTTACAGTGTCGTTTTCGCGTATCTCATTAATTAAACCTGATGTATGTACGAAAACATCTTGACCTCCATTTGATGGTGTAATAAAACCAAAACCTTTGGCGTCATTAAAGAATTTTACTGTTCCTTGTTGCATTATATTATAAAATTATGTATTTATTAAATTTTTTGGCATTTGCCATTACTTTACTGATAACCATACCTTTAAAGCAATTAATCAATCTGTAAACAAAAATGAAGTTGGTATTTTTAGCGTATTGAAAAAATATTCAATTTGGAAAAGAAACTTACCTGATATATTGATGACAAAAATAGCGGCTGAAAAAGCGAAGACTGGCAAAAAGAGTAACCTCAAAATATCAGAAGAAGCATTGGCAGGAGCCTGATTATTTTACAAATGTAAGCATAAATTATTGAAAAACAAAATCTTTGGTGTTTTTTATACCTGGACAGCATAAAAGAATTGTCCGGGATCTGGCAAAACCGCATAGTCAGCATTTTCTTCATACTCCCAATTTTCCCTTTTTGTAGCACTTATGCTTAATAGTCGCCCTATTTCTTCTTTCTGATTTTCAGCATGATATTTTCTTGATTTATGTGAATTGGTTGCTTCAACGTTAACTGTCTTTTTTTTATCTTGCTCTAAAATTAAAATGGCCAGAATCTTAGTAACCTCAGCATTGGGTTATATAAACATAGTCAACAAAATACAATAAAATGACAAGGAAATTAGGAATAAAATTAAATGGCGATATTGAACTGGATGATTTTACGATTACCGGGCTAATCAAGATCACAGAATTGCCGGAATACTTCACTGCCACAGAATCAACACCGCTTCAGGTACTCGGCAAGAAGATACAGGTACAGTTTAGCAATGCTGAAATAGAACTGACTGACAGTTCCCCCCATTTATCTTTAAGGTTTGAAGATGGTATTCTGGTTTCTATATTTATTACAGTTAAGGAATTGGACAATCAATATAAAAATGCAGAAGATTTTTATATCAAATCCGGAGAAAGGCGGTCTCAATACAAAAGATGGCTTAACCGCCATATTTCTTTTAATATAAAGGATTTTGCTGCAGGATCAATTGGTGTTGGAGAAGACAAAAGTAATACTGTATTCATTTACCTCCACACCAAGAACAATAATTGGGCTACTATATAGGAAACCAGATTATTCAACCATTGATGTAAGCTTTTTCGTCTTTTTGAATTCCGTCAGGCTCATATTATGTTGCTTTTTAAAAAACTTATTCAGGTGACTTTCATCTGAAAAACCAAACTCGGTTACAATTTCATTCACCCGCATATCACTGAAAAGAAGTCGATGCTCGATCAATCTCATTTTATAATTCAATATAAAATGCTGTACGGTTTCTCCACATTGTTTTTTAAAATAACTTCCAAGATAGCTTTCAGAAAAACCAAATTTCTGAGATATCGCAGAGACCTTCAGCAATGCCGGATCATGGATGTTACCCTGGATATAATTGATGATATCCAGTACTCTTTTATCAGTATTGGAAGCCACGTTCTCCGCTCTCATCTTTGAAATATTTCTGGCGGCTATTACAATCAATGCATTCACATAATGTAATGTCAGTTCCTCATGATAGAGGTCAGGATGCTCCAGACCATGGAGCAGCGAGGTTACAATGGAATCAACCAAGACGATGTCGGGCTTATTTTGCAAAATACATCCAGACAGAAAAGAAGCCCCATACAATAAACATTCCATAGAATTAATACTGTTCCACTTATATTCCTTTACATAGCGTTCACTAAACTTCACGAGCAAAAGATCAGTTTTTTCAACAATTTCCAGATAGTGCAGATCATTAGGTGTCAGGAGAATAAGACTTCCTTCACTGTAAGAAGCCATATTATTATTGATCTTAAGGAACCCTTTTCCTGAAATGACATATACAATCTGAAAAAAGGAAAATTGACTGTCTTTTAAAGGACAGTTTGCGGCCTGATGGTATTCTACCTTTACCAATTGATCTATATTCTCTCTTTTCATGCGGTAAAAATACCCATTTATCATTAAAATATACTGATTTTTTACAATTTTTCTGTTCAAATTTGCTACATCAAAATTATAAGCATTCATGAAAACATCAATCTATGTTCTGGCGCTGGGAGCTTTCGGCATTATTACCACTGAATTCGGGATAGTTGGTATCCTACCCACTATTAGCCGGCAGTTCGGTGTATCAATAGATACGGCAGGATGGCTGCTTAGCGCCTTTGCCATAACTGTAGCTGTTTCTTCCCCCTTTATCACTTCATTTACAACCAAAATAAACCGGAAGTTCTTGCTGTGTCTGGTCATGAGCATATTTGTTCTTTCTAACTTAATCTCTGCATTTTCCACCAATTTCACGACACTCATGATTGCCAGGATATTACCGGCGGTACTGCATCCTTTATTCTGGAATATTTCTATAGCCATTGCATTCAAGGAAAAAGGAGCAAAAGGGGTGTCTACCGTAATGTTGGGATTAAGCTTAGCTACAGTGCTCGGAATTCCCTTAACAACCTATGCTGTAGACCTCTTCCATCATTGGCAGGCATCATTTTTCCTCAGCAGTGCAATAAGTTTAATTGCTTTTATTGGCCTTTTAGTATTCATCCCCTCTCTTCCTGCAGATAACACAAGATCCACTCAGAATCAGCTAGCCGTATTGAAAAGCCCTCTTTTATGGCTCAACCTGATTTCCAGCATTGCCACGCTGGCGGCAATGTTTGCCAGCTATACCTACCTTACTGCCTTTCTTGAACAGGTTACAAAGATGGATGGTGCCCAGATCAGTATGATGCTCCTCCTTTTCGGTGGTATGGGAACGCTGGGGAACTGGCTTATGGGAATTGCATTGAACCGCAATGTACTTATGACTGCAAGACTATTTTTAATCCTTCTAGTAACAGTACAGATTCTTGCCTATTACCTTGGAGGAATTTTTACTCCTATGGTCATCATTGTTTCCTTTTGGGGAATGATCCATACCGGTGGTTTCCTGGTTTCAAATATCCGGACCACACAGTCTGTTCCGCATCATGCACTGGAGTTTGTTAACAGCTTATTGACTTCATCTTTTAACATTGGAATTTCCTTAGGTGCATTTCTCGGCGGGATAGTGAGTGCCTATTACGGAGTTCAGCATGTTTTATGGGTGAGTGTTTTATTGTTGACACTAACATTTATTCTGAGCTTTGTAACCTTTCCGAAAAATAGTACAGAAAATGAAGAGGCAAGACAATTGAAACATGCAGCACCTGCATGTGAACACAGTTAATTATTTTGTAACAACGAATTACTTTCAATAGAAAATAACTTTTGCACTGGCAGGAGTTTCCCGTCAGCAACAATGCAGCTGGAACTATCAATATTTTAAATTCTATATATATAAACAAATACTCATGCGCAACAAAATATTAATTACCGGAGGCTCCGGAAAAATTGGAAGCCACTTTATCAAATCTTTTTCAGCTCAATATGAATTGAGAGTTTTTGACCTTCATCTTCCCAAGGTTCAGGATGCATCCGTTGAATATTTTCAGGGAAATCTTACGGATAAGGAATATCTCATGCAGGCTTGTAAAAATGTGGACATTGTTATTCATCTGGGTGGTATTGCCAGTCCCGATGCTACATTTGATGATTTACTGGACGCCAATATCATTGGAACAAAGAATGTCATTGATGCAGCCATTGCAGCCGGTTGTAAAAAAATTATTTATGCAAGCAGTGCACAAACAATAGAAGGCTATCCAAAAGATGTTCAACTTAATCCCGAGATGCCTGTAAAGCCCGGAAACTTATACGGTGTTTCCAAATGTTTTGGAGAAGCTCTCCTTTCCTACCATTGTTTTAGCAGCGATTTAAACGCGATATGTCTTAGGATCGGAGCCTATGAATTTCCGGAAGATTTCACAGAAATGAACGCCCGGGACTTAAGTGCCTATCTGCATCCCGATGATCTAAATCAGCTCCTGCATCTGTGCATTGAATCTAAAAATATAAAATTTGAAATAGTAAATGCCATTTCTAATAATACATACAAGCGACTTGACATTCAGAAGACCAAACTTCTAACGGGTTATGATCCCCAGTATAATTCTTTTGATCTGTTTAAGCTTAAAAAGTAAATTAAGATCTGTTTGAAAAGCATTAATAATGGGCAGCAAAGTTGACCATCACAATTACACACTGAAATTCAATAATTTACAAAAGTTTGCGTGGCACTTTTCTGAATACTAAAAGTGTCACTACCTTTTGGAGCGTTTTCATTTTACTTGATACATTGGAAAGATAAATTCGCGTTTAAAGTCATCGTTTTCATTATATAAGAATTCTTCGATTATGATTGATTTTTCACTTTTTACAGTTTGGATAAAAATTTTTGCCTATAATTCTTGTCTTCGTAAAAAAATGGCAATAGACAAAGAAGACAATATAAAAAACTGTCCATCAATGCCATAAACCTTTGGCAATATAAAAGATACAACTTTAGAAACAACTCTGCAACATCCGGATTTTAAGAAGTACTGGAATCTTACCAAAGATAAAATAGAAGTTTGTAAGGACTGTGAATTTCGCTATATCTGTATGGATTGTAGAGCTTATACTGAGCTTACTGATGGACTCGATATTTCCCAACCATTGAAATCCGGCTATGATCCCTATACCGGAGAATGGATGAGTGGAGTAAAAATCCAGTTAAACAAAAAGCAATAAAATATTACGGTTTATCAGAATTGGTGGAAAAATAAAAATTATATTTATTAAAAAAACAGATATGTATAAAAGAATGATTGCTATTTCCCTTTTATTAACCATCTTAAGTTGTAAAAATACATTGTCGGTCACTGAAAAAAGAGATTTAGTAAATGAAATAGATGCAATGGGGAAAATAGATCAGGTTGCAGCATATATTCCCCAAGGAAAATATGCCAACTATTCTCGTGAAAAATGGAATACATTTAAGGATAGTGTGATGGCAGATAACACGAAAAAAGCAGAGCTACTTTATAAAAAATATGGGTATTTGGGATTTGATAAGGTAGGAGAAAAGGGAGAAACGCAATTTTGGGCAATTGTACAACACTCTGATAAATCTGTTGACTTTCAAAATAAGGTTTTGAAATCCTTAAAAAAAGAAGTTAGCAAAAAAAATGCGAGTCCAGACAATTATGCTCTTTTATATGATAGAATTAAGATCAATAATGGAGAAAAACAATTATTTGGCACTCAGCTAGAATATAAAAAAAATGGACAGGCTATACCTAAAAAAGGGTTGATTGATACTGTTAATGTTGATAACTGGAGAGCAAAATATAATCTTGAACCTTTGAAGAAATATTTAAACTTCATGACAGAAAGGAATTTCAATATGAATAAAAATATTTTAATAAAGGAAGGTATTACAGAACCTGTATTTTACAAATAATATATAAATCGTGAAAAATAAATAAAAAAGCCTTAGAATAAATTTCTAAGGCTTTTCTTGCGGAGAGAGAGGGATTCGAACCCCCGGACCTGTTACAGTCAATAGTTTTCAAGACTATCGCAATCGACCACTCTGCCATCTCTCCTTAAACTCCGATACTATCGTTGTTTTCAGTGGTGCAAATATAGAAAGTTTTTTAATACTGGCAAAATATTTTTCAACAAAAATTAATATTTTCTAAGGCTTACTTTTTTTCCTCCTAAACACAGGGCTTTTCAGGCAATCAACTTATTTAAGATTATGACAAAGCGGCAACCTATGCTTAAGAAACCATTGATGAAGCAATATCAGGCCACACCGCCCTTTATTACAGTACATTGGCAGGAATTTATGAAGCTAAAAATCAATTCAATAATGCATTAATGGCTATAAAAAAGGATTAACATTTAAAGCTGGCAATAGGATTTACTATCGGCTGGGCCTTCTCTACGACCACAGCCTTAAACAACTCAAAAATGCTGTAGCCAATTATAATTTATACCTTAAAAACAAACCGGAACAGAAGAAAGAAAAGGAACAAATAACCTGCAAAGACAAGGATTGGTGTTTTAACAAGTGTTAAATAGGAGCATTCAAAAATTTTTTATCCTTAAAAAGCCTGTACCTCTATCCTATGCCGGTTTTTTTAAATTATTCTTATTCAGCAGATGAAAGCTCAAGATCATCAAAGTTTTTAATTTTCGAAAGCCTGAGTAATTTTGGCATTGTAACGGTTGTCCAGGTACTTTCGAAGACTTCATCTCCACTTTCTGCATTTTCATTGGTATTAACTTTTGTCAGTTTCTTTTTTGTGGAGAAATTAATACTGGTTGTACTATTGACCACAGGACCTGTATTCGAGCTGTCTTCATAGCCGATCAATTCAAAATCTGAATTCTGAAATCTGAAAATATACTTCCAATAGCCATATCTGCCATGGGCATAATGAATATGTAAATTTCCTTTTTCAGCATACACCATTAGTTCCGGGGCATAATACGCGCCACCTTCTTCATTTTCTGATGAAAAACAATCATTGTTTTTTGATGCTAATTCGTAACCGCTTTTTGTTTTGAAGAGGACAATGATACCGCGGCGGTTCCTGTCCAGTTTTCCCCGGTGTTCATCAGTAATAATATGGTCTTTGTCAATTTTTTTAATGATGAGAATACAGTCTTCTACCCCATCTTTATTGAGATCTCCATAGGTTTTTTCAAAAACACTAAATCCTTTGGGCACAAATTCAGCAGGTTCTTTCCGGGTATCTGTAACAGGAACAGCCGGTGCCGATTTTGTTAGTGTAACTTCCTGCTTACTGTTACCGGGACGATTTTGTTTCTTACCAGATTCAGAACAGCCGCAAACCGTCACCACTGCAATGATTGATAACCATTTATAATTTAAAAAATGAGGGATTATTGTATTCATAGTTATTGTTTATTCGTTATTTTAAAATGTCAATTCTGACAAAATATTGTTTTAGTTAAAAATAAATGTCAAAGTAGTATTTCACAGCACATATTTACAATTTTTTGTAATTTAAAGCCAATTAAATTTTGGAAGTCATCATGACGATAATTTATAAAAAACAGTATTACAGAAAATGAAGACAGAAAACGTTTCCATCAGCCATAAAAATTATACGTTATATACACAATATCAAAATAATGAAAAACTGCGGCTGGAATTTAACAGGCTAACGCAAAAAGTCTGGGAGTTTGATTTTGAAAACTATTATCAGTCCGGATATTGGGATGACAACTGTATTTTATACTCTCTATTTGATGGAGACACCATTGCTTCCCATACCACTGTAAGTTTATTTACCGGAAATAGTACAGGAGAAACAAAAACTTTAATACAGCTCGGAACAGTAATGACTGATGCAGATTATCAGAAGCAAGGCTTGAGCCGTTTTTTAATGGAACGTATTCTCAATGATTTTAAAGGAAAGAATGATGGAATATTCCTGTTTGCCAACGAAACGGTACTTGATTTTTATCCTAAGTTCGGATTTGTTCCAGTACAGGAATTTGAGGCTTTTCAGCATATTAAAAACTTAAATCCTGGAGAAAGATCTGATAAAAGGAAATTAAATCTTGACCAGGAAGCAGATCTGAAATTATTTGAAAATATGGTAGAAAATGCTGTTCCGAACACCATTTTTCAAACAAAAAACAAGGGGCTCTCTTTTTTTTACTGCTATGCTAATCCTGAATTGGGTTACAGGGATTCTATTTACTTCATTGAAGATCTGAACTGTGCTGTTGTGGTAGAAAATGAAGAACAAACACTGCATATTTTAGAGGTTTTCAGCCCCAGTACCATAGATATCACCCGCGTTATTGCTTCTTTTACGGATATTCCATTCGATGAAGTTGTATTAGGGTTCACACCGGAGCAGAATAATTTTAATTACCGAAAATGGAAAGATGATGATTTACAGCTTTTTGTAACTGAAGAATTAGAGCCTTTTTTTAAGAAGCAGCAACTTATTGTACCTGTATTATCACACACTTAAAAAACAGATTATGAAGCAGAATATTTATGATAATCCTGAATTCTTCACAGGCTATAAGGCACTCCGTGATAGGGATAAAGTCTTAAAATGAACTATTGGAACAACCGGTAATGAAAAGATTACTGCTTCCTGTTCAAAATAAAACAATTCTTGATATGGGCTGTGGTCTGGGCCATCACTATTGTCAATACTCTTTTTAACTGCAGGATTTATATTAAAAAATCTGGAGCCAAGCCCGGACAAAGAATTACTGAATTTACGTCCTGATTTCCTACAGCATGCACACCGCCCTCCTATTGTTATAATCAACTGTCAAAAAGTATAAATACAGGAACTTTTGTGATTATAGTCACAAGTAAGACCATTACTAATCCCTTAATTTTGTCTTCAGTAAAACAATAGATATGGACAATAAAACCACAAACACAGCAGAACAATTTATCCAGTATTTAAATGACAAAAACTTTGATAAAGCAGAAAGCTGTCTCGATCCGGAATTTAAATTCATCGGAGTAATGGGAAGCCGCGATAATGCTTCAGTTTACATCAAAGATATGAGACAGATGAAGTTTAAATATAAGATTCTTCAGACATTTACAGCCGGTGAAGATGTATGTTTCTGGTACCAGATCACTATGGGAGAAAAAACAATACTGGCATCCGGATGGTATGAGATCAGAGATGAAAAGATCCAGTCATTACAGGTTCTTTTTGATCCCAGACCATTATTAAATGATCAATAACATCATCTGATTCATGGGCTCAGCATAAATACAACAGCATCTATACAGGTTTATGGATGTTTTTTGTTACGTCAGGAATCACCATCTATGCTTATCTTTAACCGTAAGATAATTCCGGGAAATAAGGAAATTGAAAATGAGAAATTCCGGAATTAAGAATTCCCTGATGAACAGAATTTCAAAGATTTTATTTGAATGATATTTCTGTTCATTTTTAAGAGCAGAATCTGGGACCATTACGCTATACTTTATCCTTTTATATCCAGCCTACCTTTTCTCTCCATAGGGTATAGTCTTTTTCTCTGGCATCCATTTCGGGGATATGTTCACAACCGGGAATACGGTTGATCTCTTCTAGGGATAATGGTGGCAGGCCCACCTTGAGCCGTTCTTCATTTATGTTCTCTTTATTTTCTACAGGATATAATTTTCTTTCAGGAATAAGCTGGGTTCCATACCGTTGCGGCTTACTTTGAAACACCTGAATCCGGTCATACAGATAGGCTTTATTTTTGGGGTTAACATCATTACTGTTCTCATCCATCATGATATAGCAGTCTTTCATAAATGCAGGCTCCCCTATAGAATGCTGGATAATCAGCCAGGCTGCATCACTTGCTTCCTCTCCTACTTTTGAGATCGTTGGAAAGCCAATTTCCTGGATGATTTCTCTAAGACGTTTTGCATTAGTTTGATGAACGGCTTCCATTTCAGGGTGATAGCCTCCTGACAACTCTCCTTTGGCTACCAGCTTTTCCCTTACGGACAAATCATGATTGGCAAGTTCGATGAGCTCTTCTGAGAATTTATACTCCATTATTTAAAGTTTTTTGATCAGGTATTTAGGTGATTCTGTATAGCCTTGCCTGTAATAAAACCGATGTGCTTTTTCTCTATTGAAATTACAATGCACCTCTATTCTATCGCAGTTTTTCTCCCGGGCTACTTTCTCACAGTATTCTTCCAAAAGCTTTCCTATCCCTGAACTCCTGTAGTTTTCATCTACCGAAAAATAACTGATCCTTGCAAAATCTCCTTTAAGAGCAATCTGCGGAATAATATGGACAGAAATAAAAGCAACAACCCTGCCTTCTGAATTTTCTGCAACGCTAAGATATTCGTTAGGGTCGTTTAAAAGTTTTTTTATTTTTTGAGAAAGAAATTCTTCTGTATCAGAGTATCCCAATTGATCCAGCAGGGCTATAACAAATTTCTGATCTTCGTCTTTCATTCTTCTGATATTCATAGCTTTATTGTTTTAAAAGGAGACTCAATGACCCGATCAAGTTACAAAATAATAGTCTACAAAATCACTGAATCAGAATTATCTATCCCAATTTTTTCAAGAATAAACTGAAGTCTCCGCTGTAGTGTATCTTTAGGAACCTCTATTAAATGATACCCAAATTCCAGATAGGTTTCCTTTATACAATTAAAGGTAAGTATCGCTTCTTCAGGAGTCTGCTTCCTTTCCGGATCGTTCTCATAAATCTCATCCCAGGGTGGAAGAATAAAAACATTTTTATGATAAACCATTGCGCTGGCTTGTATTTTCATCTCTTCCGGAACACGGATATTTTCCGTTTTGAGATAGCCGATTGTATCTAATATTCCCCGGTCAAAGAAAGCCGTTTTCAAATCGGGAATCCGGCTTATTTCCTGATAGGCTGCTACAGAAGCATCAAACATCAGTTTGGCAAAAAGATTTTTGTTTATCCAGGGTAAGCCTTCACCGTTCATACTAAGCTGTTCTTTAATCACTCTCCGTCCTTCTTCAGGAACCGTGATACAGCCGTTTCTGCCCAGTTCATTAAGCAGCGTGGTTTTACCTGATCCCGGACCGCCGGTAATAATATATAATGCTGGAGTGTCTTTTTCCATCTTTATTTCATAGGGTTAATGATTGGAATACATACATTTCCATATGAAACGGAAATGCAGCTATTTATTATTTTTAATAATGTTCTGGTAGGTACTGATCCGGTCTTCTTCCCGGTACATATTACTTAGAACAAGAATATTATCTGTATTGTATTTTTCAGCAATATGCTCTAATCTTGCTGATATCGACTGAGAAGTCTCTATCACCATCCGGTCTAAAATTCTAAAAAACTCTTTTTCATCCTGAGTTCCCAGGACTTTTTGTTCTACAATTTCAGGCGGAAAAAGGGCCTCCGGACTGACCAATTGTCTTGACTGCAAAAACTGATAAGCCATCCCATATGCGTTACGTGTGGCTTTTTCAATAGTTTCTGCCACAGAAGCAGCTACCGTAACCTGCAATGAAGGGCTGGAAGTATATTGAGTCCGGTCAAATTTCTGAAGATAAGCCTCTGTATTTTCTTTTCCGTTTTCACTGTTCATAAAGGCAGCAAAAGAATATCCTATTCCGTGTTTTGCTGCTTCAATGGCTGATGTCATTCCGGAACCCAGCCAAATAATTTCAGGAAGGTGCTGTAGATGTGTAGGCTGTGCAATAAGGCTTTCATAAACTCCTTTTTCTTCTTTGATAAGTTGAATGATCTCCTGAAGTTTCGTTTCCATATTGGATAAAACTACAGGTTTATGATTATTTAAGGCCATCACCGCATCTTTCAGTCCTCCGGGAGCTTTCCCCAATCCGAGGATAAAGCGCCCTGGATATATGCTTCCCAATAGTTTCGTCCATTCTGCTATTTTATAAGCTGAATAGTTTCTCATCATAATTCCGGCTGTTCCTACTTTTATCCTTTTTGTTTTACTCAGGATAATAGCCGCTAAAAGCTCAGGGCTTGAGCTGCCATATGCTTCTACACCATGATGTTCTGCATACATTACACTATGGAATCCTGTTTCTTCAGCTAATAAAGCGAGATTAATACTGTTGGTCAATGCCGATGATGCGTTACCACCCATTGACGTAGGTGACTGATCTAATATCCCCAGTTTTAATTTCATACTATTGAATCAGATTTTTTATCCATTCATGTGAAGATAAGAAAAAAGAGAGTTTGATATATATTGAGTTTTAAAATTATTTGCCTCGTATGCCATCTTTCTCACTGAGACTCTTTCCTTCTTTGGGAGGAAAGGTTATTCCTTCTTCTTTGATAAGATCATATCCGAACATCATAATGGTTTCAATAACCGGAATCGCTTTCTTTCCTTTTTCGGTAAGGCTGTACTCTACTTTCGGAGGAACTACCGGAAATACTTCACGATGAATCATGTCTTTGGCTTCCAGCTCCCGAAGCTGGCTGGTCAGCATCTTATCCGTGATATGGGGAATATCTTTTTTAAGCTCACTGAAACGAAGTGGTTTTTCCTGCAGTCTCCATAAAATGGGCATTTTCCAGGTTCCTCCAATATGGCTTAACGCAAACTCAATAGGCGTATAATACAGTCTTTTATCATGAAAAAATTCAGGCATAATAATAGTTTTTACAGTTACCCTTTCATAAAGGTGAGTATAGAACTAAAAGGTAAGTATATAGTTTTCTGATAGTCCATTTTGCAAATTTGCACAAAAAATATGAAATCAAAAAGAAATCTTTATGTCCTTGCTTTAGGTGTTTTTGGGATTACCACCACAGAATTTGGGGTCATCGGGATATTACCTGAAATAGCTTCTGCATTTCACGTCCCGATTGACAAAGCAGGATGGCTGTTAAGTGTTTTCGCATTGATTGTGGCGGTTTTCGGGCCTTTTATGATCATTCTCTTTTCATCTTTCAGAAGAAAACCTTTGCTGGTTAGTTCTCTGTTTATTTTTGCTGCAGCTAATGTTTTATCAGCTTATATTACCAATTTCTGTATACTGCTGGCTGTCAGAATGATTCCTGCATTTTTCCATCCGGTATATTGGTCTATTTCGTTATCTGTTGCTGAAAAAACTTCCGCTCCCGAAAACAAATCAAAGGCAGTCGGTATTATTTTTTCCGGGCTCACCTTGGCAACAGTGCTTGGGGTCCCGCTAGCCACTTTAATGTCTGACCTGATCTCCTGGCAAGCCTCTTTTTTTCTGACTGCTTTCATTAATATATTGGCGCTGGCAGGCGTTCAGTTATTTTTACCCTCTATTCAGAATACTTCAGGATCATCAACAGGACTTAGCTTTAAAACACTTAATAATATCCCTTTATGGACCAGCCTTTTTCTTGCATTTTTTACCATAATGGCAATGTATTCTACGTATGGATATATGGCTGATTTTTTAAAGAATATTACCCTAATGAATGGCAGACAGATCAGTATAATGTTTTTCCTGTTTGGAACCGTAGGAATTGCAGGAAATAAAATGGCAGGAAAATACATGTCCCGGTTTCCTTTTGAAACTACCCTTATTTTTTTAATCCTATTATTGGGTATTCATCTATTGATTTTTTATTACGGAGTTTTTTTTATTCCTATGATTGGAATCATCGCATTTTGGGGGTTGATTCATTCGGGAGGTTTTCTGATCAGTAATATCAATGTTACTTCCTCCACTTCCGGTTCTCCTGAATTTATCAACAGTATTTTTACGTCCTGTGGTAATTTTGCCGTAACAGCAGGAACTTTACTGGGAGGATTCTGGATTTCCCATTATGGTATTGGAAGTATTGTATGGCCAAGCATTATATGCATCACATTAGCATTCTGCATATTGCTTTTAAAGAAGAAGCTGACAGAATAAGCCAGATCTACCCCTTTCAAGGCTGATATTTTAAGATTTGGGTGTATTATTTGTGGTAGAAAAAGAATGGGTTTAATCTTTTTTGCAGACCTGAGGTTCTTTAATGTATACAACAAACCCCTGCTGTCCGCAAGGGTTTGTTTTTTATGTTGTATATCGGTTGGAAATATTAATCCTTCATTATTTTATTCATCTCATCAAATTCATTCTCAATCACTGTATCATGCTTGTAGGTCAGTAAAGAAACAATAATATTGGTAAGTAATGAAAGCGTAAAACCGGGAATCATTTCGTACCAGTCTTTAAACGGATGCTGAAAATAGACCCATGCCAGTACTGTTACTCCTCCTGCCAGCATCCCGGCAAAGCCTCCCTGCCAGGTTGTTTTCTTCCATAAAAGAGACAGAAGGATCAGAGGACCGAATGCGGAACCAAAACCTGCCCAGGCATTTCCTACCAGGTTAAGAATGCTGTCTTTAGGATCCAATGATAAAAGAACGGCAATAACAGCAACCAACAACACGGAAACCCTGCTGGTAATCAATAGTTGTTTGGGTGTTGCCTTTTTGTTCAGAAAAGCTTTATAAATATCTTCCGTTAATGAACTGGAGGTTACCAGCAGTTGCGAAGAAATAGTGCTCATTACAGCTGCCAGAATAGCCGTAAGCAGGAATCCTGCAATAAACGGATGGAATAATATGCGGGAGAAATAAATAAAAATAGTCTCCGCTTCTGTCTTTGACCCATCAAATTTCATCATCGTTGCAATATCGAATTTTTGCAGGTAAGCGATCCCAACCAAACCTATGGCTAAAGCACCGGCCACGGTAAAAATCATCCATGTAATCCCTATTCTTCTTGCCTTGATCAAATCTTTAGGTTTATCTATCGCCATGAAACGTACCAAAATATGTGGCTGCCCACAGTACCCAAGTCCCCAGGCTAATAAAGATACTATACTTATTGTGGTAGTGCCCTGGAATAAATCCAGATATTTAGGATCTTTCGCTTTAATAAGTGAAAATGTTTCCTGAAAGCTCCCGATTTCAGAAATCGCTACAATCGGTACAATAACCAGGGCTAACACCATAATCGTCCCTTGTACAAAATCGGTAAGACTTACCGCCAGGAATCCTCCTAAAAAGGTATATAAGACAACAACTAAGCTCGTTACCAGTAATCCTACAGTGTAATCCATTCCAAAAGCCGATTCAAACAGTTTTCCTCCGGAAACCATCCCCGCTGAAGTGTAGAGTGTAAAAAATACAAGAATAAAAATAGAGGAAGTGATCTTCAGAAGGTGGTTTTTATTTTTAAACCTGTTTTCGAAAAACACGGGTATTGTAATGGCATTCTGAGCTACCTCGGTATAAATCCTGAGCCTTGGTGCTACAATGATGTAGTTGAGATAAGCCCCAATCGTTAAACCTATCGCAATCCATGAACTGGAAATTCCGGATAAATACATAGCACCGGGAACTCCCATCAGCAGCCAGCCGCTCATATCAGCCGCTCCGGCAGACAGGGCTGTAACGGCTGCGCCCATTTTTCTTCCTCCAATTAAAAACTCCTCTGAATTACTGGTTGATTTTCTATAAGAATAGATGCCTATACCTATCATCAATAACAGATACAACCCCACAGAAATCCCTTCATATACTTGCATATCATTTTTTTTATGAAGCCGAAGATAGTTATTTTTTGAAAAACGGAGGTTTTGTATCGCAAAACAGGCTATGTTCTCAATATAAAAAACCCCGACAGGCTTACCAAAGTTCTTTGTATTTATCTAAGAACCAGCACGGTTCTATTTAACCAATGCCTGAGCCCTCTTCAGATTGTCTGTTGCCTGCAGAATTTTATTCTTCAGAATCGCATTATAATCCGGATGCTGCGAAAGAAACTGATTAACCGTTTCAAGTGCTTTTGGATTCTGATAATTACTAAATGTTGACCGAAGCCAGTTATCCGGGAAAAAGATATCTCCTGTTTTCTGTATTTCCTGCAGGAGATCTAAAGACCTGGGCAGATACTGAATAGAAGTATGCTGTCTCAACGGATGGTGCAGGTAGCCCAATGCAGCCCCTACAGCAGATTCATTTGCTCTGTTCTGTTTTTGGGTAAGACTATTGAAAAAATCATCACGGATTTTTTGATCTGATGAAGCTGCCTGCATAATAATTTTAAAACGGTTTACCCGGTCCGGATTTTTAATTCTGGTCAGCTGTTCTTGCAGCAAATCATTATTATTGGCGTTTCGTAATGATAAAGAAAGGGCAAGGCTGGTAAAATCTTCATCATTAAGAGATACCTCTTTCGGAGGAGTCTGGGATTTCCAGATCGTATACAGATTATCATAGGCCTGCTGAGATTGAAAAATCCCCTGATAGCCATCAAATAAAATTTTCTTGTTGTTTTTAGCCGTTTGCGCCTGCAGAGCCTTCCAAAGTATATTTTCTATATTTTCAGATTCCTTCAGCCGTATATTCTCAGGTAAGAATTCCCAATAAATAGTAGCAATATAACCGGTAATCAGGCGAAGGTTTAGTTCTGTATTCTCTGTTGACAGTTGTCCGGCAAAAAAATCCAGTAAGTCTTGCGGAGTTACTTCTGAACCATTCAGCATATTTTCATACAATGATATATATATGCTGGCACGGTTGATCGGATCCTTCACTACAGAAAAGTTTTTGATTACTGCTTTATCAGTTTTGAATACTCCATACCCTATTCCTGAAGAATTCAGCAGGATAAAAAGTGGTTTTGCTTTCCCTTTTAATGCTGGAACTTCCTGTTGTTTTTTGGACAACTTTATGCTAACCTTTTCTACTTTGTCAGTGTAAAACAGACTGAGCTGAAACTCCTGAGGCCATAATTTTTGGTCCTTTCCATATTCCGGATGCTGAGAAAGGCTAAAGTGTTCAATTGTATTGTCCTTATATTTCACATCGTAATCAATGACGGGTCTTCCGGGATCATTAACCCACACTTTATTCCAGCTTTGCAGATCTTCCGGTGTATGGTTGTCTAAAATAGCAATAAGATCCGGCCAGCTTGCATTACTGTAAGCATATTTTTTAAGATATTCGCTCACTCCTTTTTTGAAGTTCTCTTCTCCAATCAACAGTTCCAGCTGACGCATCATGATCGGCGCTTTGTTATAAATAATCGGGCCATACATCATCCCTGCATTTTGAAGATTATCCAAAACCTGTCGGATGGGATTAGCTCCCAATGTACGGTCTACTCCATATGCCGCAGGGAAATGTGTTGTTAAAAATTTCAGGTCATAAACACTTTTATCCGAAGAAGCTCCGGTACTTTTATCCGCCATAAAGTTGGCAAACACTTCTTTCATCCAGACATCATTAAACCAGTTCATCGTCACCATATCTCCAAACCAGAGATGAGCCACCTCGTGGGCAATGAGATTGGAACGGTTATTCAATTGATTTTGAGTAGCATTCTGATCTAAAAACAATGTGGAATTTTGAAATAAGATGGCTCCGGGATGCTCCATTCCTCCAAACTGGAAATCAGGGACGGCAATCATTCCATGCTTTTGAAAAGGATGAGGAATATCGGTCCATTTTTCGAAGTAAGCAAGAGAGTTTCTATACAGGGAGAAAATAGAATCCATACTGTTTTTAATTTTCACAGAATCTGTTTCACGGTATAAAAGTCTGGAGTCCTGCTCTCCTATTTTTTCTGTAGAAGTCTTAAAATCTCCGGCAGCAAAAGAAAAGAGATAAGTGGGAAGTAAGTCCGACTGGTTAAACTTTAAGGTTTTTTGTCCTTGTTGTATACTTGTTTCCTTAAGCTTCCCATTCGCTATGGCACTCCATTTTTCAGGAATGGTTAAGGTTAAAGAATAATTAGCTTTCAGGTTAGGCTGGTCAAAACACGGAAACATGGTTCGCGCACGGTCCGGTACAAATAAAGCATATAAGTAGCCATCCCGCCTGTTCAAAGCTCCATTACCGGCAAGAAAGGTGAAATTGATTTGATTAAACCCTGATTTCAGGTATTTTGCCTCAATGATCACATGTTCATTTTCCAGAACAGGTTTTGTCATTTGTCCATTCACAGACACCGATACCAACGAAGAAGCTTCTTCTTTAAAATCGATCTGCAACGGAGCTTCATTTTGTTTTTTATAGTTAAAACTAAGAACTTCTGTCCCCGAAATCCTCTCAGATTTGTTTTCAGGAATCTTCAGACTGAGCTCATATTTAATCTCACTGAGTGTATTCTTTCTCAGCTGAGCCAATTCATATGAAACACCGGATTCAATCTTCGGTAAAGATGTTACCTGTGTATGATAACTGCTGCTGAAAATAACAAAACATAATGCGAGTACCCCTTTTTTCATAATTCAAATATAAGGATAGAAATTGTGATGGAAAATAGAAACATCCACCAGAATTTTACGGTAACACAAACTCCTCCCTGTGGTGAGTTTTTTTTACTATTTAAAAATAATTTTCAAAAAAAACAGAAGCAGGAACTGAATTTATCTATTCAGCTAGTGGGTCCACATTCAGCCAAAGGCTCATCTTGCATTATAATATCTCGCCCCATAATAGTAATACCCTGTCTCATCATCCTGCTCCTTACCATTAAACTTATAAGGTGTATTGTAAGAATTCTTATGATTTTGCCTCTTTCCTTATTTATTGTTTTTAAAAGAATCGGCGAATCTCCTCCGTCGATTTCTACAAACACTTCTCCGCTTGGGAAATACTCGATATTCTGGGGTACTTCGCCGTCTAAACCGGTAATAAAAGAACTGCTGCCTACCCCCCTTGCGCGAGCTTCAAGCTCGTACTAAACTCATAAAATTAGCCCCTAATTTCGTGAAATATCCTTTCTAATCATATTCTAAAACACGAAAAATGATCATAATAATATTCCTTTTATTCTAGGCACGAACGAGACGCTCGCACTAGTGGGGACTTTGCTCAGTGTTTTTTTATTCTATAATCTTTTTATAACAATTCTCCCCATTATGGTAACCAAAGCAAAGTACAATATTCTTATCTTTTTTTTCAAAAAAAGTAGTATAGGTCATATCAATATCATTCACATCTTCTGGAAAGGCAATTAAATCTTTATCTAAATTTAAATAAAAATCAGAAAACTTTATTGAAGAACCATCTAATTTATATTTCGAATTGTAATTCAACAATTTCTTCCCTTTTATATTGTAAATTACCCTGTTATAAACCCCATCCTTGTTAATTGTTAGAGTGTCATATGTATTCTTGTATGATATGGGTGAATATTTTCCATATATATCTTCATTACTAATATTTTGGCACGAAAATAAAAAAGGTAATAAAATTAAACTTATACTTTTTTTCATATTATTAAATTTAAAGTGTTCAATTTAAAATCAAGGTCTTGTTAATATAGATGGAGGTGTTATAGCTTGTTTAAAAACGTTCTTTAAGGTTGGGTTAATTACTTTTTTTTGAACTTCAGAATTGCTTTCAGTCCATATATAGGTCTGATATGTATTTCCAAAACTATTTACTTTCCCTTCAGTTCTTTCAAAGTTATTTACTGGTAATCTATAAAACAATGACTCTTGTGACTTAGAATCGGGCATGTCCAATTTGCAGTGGTTTTACTTTTACCTGCTCAAAGTCACAGACTTTGCGCAGCAGACTGATTTCCTGCATAATAATGCTTAGTATAAGACAACCCATATTTAAAGACCACTGCCCAAAAACAGCAGTGGCCTTTTCTTTATCTAAATCATTGTCTAGCTATACTTATTGCCTTAGAGACGAGCAAAATGCTTGCGCTAGCGAGAGGCAATTTTAATGAAAACTCTTTCAATATTAGGAGATAATATATTATAAAAAATTTCACAAAAATCTTTTTCAGAATAATCCATATCATTATCTATATAAAAAAGTTCTACTTGATTGATTTTTTTTTCAATTCTTTCAAAAAACTCATCCTTTAAAAAAGTAACTTCTTCATAATTTAAAGAATTTAAAAAGAAGCTCACTTTGAAAAAAGTATTTAATTTTTTAATTGTACATAAAATATAACGATTACTAAAATTACAATTTTCTTGGTTTCTAAATGAAACAAAAAAATTATATATTTCTTCTTGATTTTTAAAATACGCATCAAAACTCTCTTCATTAAAATCAACATCATCTCCTTCTAAATATCCTCTCACCACTTCAGCACCTAGCTTATTTAGTGTTTCTAGCAAAGATAATCTCGAAAGATTCTTAAAACATAAAACTGCTTCTTTATAAGTTGCCATATATTATTCCTATTTAGGTTCCTTAAATATTTTAACATTGTCTTTTCCCAGTTTCTCCTGAGCTTTCTTTATTAACCATTCTGGCGTATTATCTGACAGGTAAGTTTGTGCTGTTGCTCCCGTATCATCAGCAACTCGTTTAAGATTTGCAAGAGTACTTAAAAAAGCACTCCCTCCATTTTTGGCTTTACTAGCTCCTCCAACACTTATAAGTTCTCCATTATTCCCAATTACATCAATGGTGGTACCAATTGTTCCATCTTTTGTACGAACTACCAAATCTTTTCCATCGACCATTGCTACTCCTCCTCCTGATAACTCAGCTACCAAATTTTCTCTCTTCTTACCTAAATCCAATACATCACCAACATGTCTAAATTGTCTAAAATTATCAGCATTTTTAAAAAGTTTTTTTAATCCTTTTAAAAAATCTCCACCTGGTACCCAAGCTATCATAGCAAAAGAGATATCCCAACCATTGCCTCCTTTGAATGCGTTGTAAGTATCTTTAATGTCAATAAGCTGTCCATAGTATGGAACAAACCCTGCTCCAGTATCATGAATAAGAGTCCATGATTTTTCATAAGAGCGATTCATTCCCCTTATAACATGCTGCCTTTGATTAGCAGGAACGCTACTCATTGCATATCCCCAAGTTTGTTTTCCGTTAGGGTCAATAAGATTTATTGGACTTTGATAGCAATAAATATACGGATTATTATTCCCCGAATTATACACTCCACCATTATGTTCTCCATCAATATAAGCTTGATCATTCATAAACGGATTATAATCCGCCAATGGGTCCACATTCAACCAAAGACTCACTCTAGGATTATAATATCTCGCCCCATAGTAATAATACCCTGTCTCATCATCCTGCTCCTTACCATTAAACTTATAAGGTGTATTGTAAGAGTTCTTATGATTTTCTACAAACACTTCTCCGCTTGGGAAATACTCTATATTCTGGGTTACTTCACCATCTAAACCGGTAATAAAAGAACTGCTGCCTAAGTGATCAGGATGATACCAATACGTATCTTTCTCCTCTACCCCTGTATACGAAGATACACAATTTTCATTATAGCCTGCGTTTTGTCCATAGTTAGGGGGAGGCGTAATTCCATTTGCTGCCATAATCGCTAAACTGGCGGCAGTATTGGCCTCCAACTTTTCTTTAGCTACCGCTTTTTCATTGATTGCTGCACTTCCTGCTCCAAAAGGAATAATCAGCCATCCGCAATTAAATTGCCCTACATCTTTTCCTTTTCCTAATTTACTGTTGATACGTTGGCTGCCTGCATAATAATGCTTGGTATAATTCAGAATATACTTTCCGGTTTGCTGATCTAACGTAAGAGCGGCAGAAAGCATACCATTCGGGTAGATTGTATACCTGTTATTGTTTACTATACTTTCATTTCCTCCTGTATTAATAATAACGGCATCACCCAATACATTTTTGATAATTCTTTCTCCTCCGGCATCATAAGTATAGATAGATGCTCCGTCTACTTCCGGAGTGGAAGGATTGGTATCTACAAAACGAAGACGGTTCTCTTCATCCCACAGATCCTATAAAAACAAAACCCTCACTATTGTGAAGGCTCTATTTTTTTTTGCTGGGTAAGAGCTGGAAGCTCATACCAGTGAAAGGAGAATATAATTTTTAACAATCAATAAAATACTTTTTGAAAGCACTATTCTCTTTTAATTGAGGAAATGAAACAATTAATTTATTCAATGTTTTTTTTCTGAATTTTTTGTAGCTCTGTTTAAAATCATCATAATTACAATTGATCTTAAATAACCCGGCATTACTCTCAGAAATTACTAATTCATTAGTATGCTCATTATAAAGGTAATCAAGACTATTACTATAAAAATCATACGATACAGTAAAAGCCTCATTATTTCCTTCATCAATATGAGAAAACATAGAGTCAAATTGATTAATGTAATCTAAAATCCCTGTTTCAAGTATTATTTCTTTTCTCTCCCCAGTACTATAATGAATATGTATATATATAACTCACTGAAGCTTTTTTTCAAATCGTATATATCATAGTATTTAATTTTAATATTATCAAATATCTCGTTCTCTAATTTATATTCAAAAAAAATTGAATTCATATAATTTATTTTGTAGGATAAGCATTTTTAACATTCCCTGCATTATCGAAATATACAGTAATTGTTTTTGTTTTATGGCTCATTATTTTAGTCCTTTCTATACCATCTACCACGTTTTTCACTTTCGTATCATAAGTCCCAATTACTTCATCAAATTCATATATTACTTTATAATTATCTTTAGTTCCACTATGTTTGCCTTTCGTTATAGCTTCTTGAACTAATTTTTTGACACTTTTTGTATTACTCAATGCTTGTGAAAAACGACTGCTTTCTCTACCAATTCTTGATTTAAAAAAATGTCCCGCTGCAATATGTTCTATTGCTGTAGTTCCATAATCTGCAACAAAGAAAGGTTTCAAGAGTTTATACTATTATAGTTAAAATATATCAAATGAGTTGATAAATTTTAAATTATGATTTTTTTAAAATCAGCTATATATTATTTGAAACAGATTAGCCTTATCAATAATTATTTGAATATTTTTTTATTGACCAATATAAAAAGGTTATTAGCAAAGACCCTCCTACTATTATTATCCACCAATAAGGCAAAACCCAAAAAATAAAATATTTTATAGAATTAATAAGGTATGATGGCGCATTTTTAGAAGGATAAACTATTTGGAAGGCATCATCTGTAAGTCCTAAAAAACAGGCAATTACTGATAATACTATAATGCTTATAATAAATACATTAAAAATTGGTTTTTTCATATTACATTATTTTGCTGCTTTTCCAGATTGGACATTTCCATCTTGAGGATTTAATTTTTGAAATTGTACATTCCATTGATTAGGAGAATAATTTTTACCCTTATAATTGACACCTTTAAATGTATCATTTTTATTTAATAAAACTTTGAATCTAAAACTAGACATAGGTCTCTCATTATCTCCTGCTAAAGAAGTATAAGGAGAGCCATCTGCTCCAGAAGCACCTAAAAATAAAGAATTTCCTTTTGTATCTGTGATGAATGTTTCATTTGATGGGAACTTATCTCCATAAACAGTTCCTTCAATGTCAAAACTTTGTCCTTTCATTACATTTGAAACATTAAAACTCACATTTGTATCAATATCAGGAGATACAATTCCCCATAACATGGCTTTATTCGATCCATACATATGTACATAAAATGATTGTTTATTGCTATTATAGGCATTACTTCCTTTAACATTTGTAGGCGAAGTAGCACTACTAAATTCAGTTCCCAGCCAGTCTGAATGAGTTATATGAGGTGTCATGGTCATACTTCTATTATCCAGATTAATTTTTGCCGTAGCAGCAATTCTATATGTATCTGATTGACTTGTAGAAAATTTTCTATTATTTCCATCTCCTTCGAACCCCATTCCAAATCTATTAAATGGTGCAAAACTTCTGGTTTGCATAAAAAATGTTTGTTTGCCATTAGGGTCAATATATTTAATAGGATTTTGGTATGTATAGATATATGGATTTAGGTTTCCAGAATTATACACTCCACCATTATGTTCCCCATCAATATAAGCTTGATCATTCATAAACGGATTATAATCCGCCAGCGGGTCCACATTCAACCAAAGACTCACTCTAGGGTTAGTGATCAGGATGATACCAGTAGATATCTTTCTCTTCCAAGTCTATATACGAAGGTATACAATTTTCATCTTGCTGTAAAGAGGCTGTCTCAAAAGTGTGGCAACCTCTTTTTGTTATTGCTCAAAGTCACAGACTTTGCGCAGCGGGTGACTGGACGAACTAGAAAGTTTACCCGAAGATGAAAAAAAACACGTATTCCACTACATGGATTTAATTAGTCATTCCTTAAAAAGCCACCCATTTAGTTTCAACAAAAATATTGGTTTTGTTTTTTGATAAAAGGTTGAATACTATTTGAATCCACAAAATTATTTGAGCTTTGATTTGATTTAATTTTAATTTTAAATTGTAGCCAATTCCTGCTAATAGGTAGGGCATTATGAATATCTCCTGCAATACCTTTTAGGAAGTTTAAGCCCATAGAATGATTTCTTTTTAAATGCGATATTGTGGGTTCAATCGCGGCTCTCGCCCGGAATCTTTTTCTCCCAATTTCTTGCTGATATTTGGTGGTTGCTTTTTTGTTTTGCGGAATTAATATTTGGGTATTTTCAACTTCCTTTATTCCTCGGAATCCACGATCTGCACTTGCAGTCTGGGGTCTTGTTCCGCCAATTAATTCTCGTACTCTTTGGCTTTGGGATAAAGATTCTTCTAAGGTTTTGCTGTCATGAGGGTTGCCGGAAAATCTTTTTATCGAAGTGATTACTCCTGTTTTGGCCTCTCACAACAGCTATCTTTGTCCCAAATTCATAAGATTTATGGGCTTTTCCTTTTGCAATACACGCAGTTTGTGGCTCATGTAAGCTGTAGATTTTATCTTTCGTATTTCGTTCCTGGGTTACTATTTTCTTAAATTTCTCAAACTCCAATTTGTAATTTCCCAAAACATCTTCCGGCATTTTTCTTTCTAATTCCCGAACCAGTCTTTTTCCCAACGTTCGGAGCTTTTTCCTTGCCATTACTGCCTTCTTTTTCCGCCTCAGATGATGACCGAAATACGCATCCCGAAGCAATTGTTTGCTCACTCTTTTGTACGTCTGTCTTTGTTTAACACCTTCTTTTTTAGCAATTTTTATGCAATTGTCAATCACTTTTTTAGCCAATTTTGCATCCGTCGGGAAAGTGATATTTTTCTCCTGAACCGTAGTGTCAATCTGAACTTCTTTCTCAAATTTTGCCTCTCGATGAAGATTTACACTTTGGCTCAATAAATATTCTAAACCTTTTTCGCCAATACGTTTTCTAAAATGTACAAACTGACTTGGATCAAAGGGGCCTTCAGTTTGAAAAAAGGTTTCCCCTGTAAAATATTGCCAATAGGCGTTCTCAATCCATCGTTCCACAACACTCTCATCACTTTCTTTAAACATCTCTTTTAAAAGCAATAAACCAGCAACTTTTCGAATCGCAACACACGGTCTTCCTTGGGTTGAAAATAATTTTTCAAACTCTTGCTCCATTTTATCCAATCAATCTCATTGGACAATTTCACCAACGGATGATCCATATTAATGAGTTCCGTGAGTCTCGTTTTGAATAAATTCTGCTGTAAATCCGGTTTAATCTTTCCTAACATTTTGCCAGTTTTTATACTGTAAAATACCGCTTTTTGGCAAGTATTCCTAATGATTTTTTGATTATTTTATCACTAAACAATTGAATTTAAAATAGTTAAAATGTTTTTAAGGGATGACTAATTATTAGAGACTACAAAACTAAAACTACTTATGGTAGATAACAATAAAAACCACCGCTATTGCGGTGGTTTCTTCTTTTTATCATCCCAAAGTCACAGACTTTGCGCAGCGGGGGACAAATTACTCATAAACCAAACTATCTCTTGGACTTAAAATTCTTACAACTTTATATATTTTATATTCATTATCAAAGAAAAGGCGAATACCTGTATTCCCAGAAATAGATGTATATAAATATTTATTAGGTCCAATGTTTCTTATTGATACATTCACTTTCCCATCAAAAGAAGGCATAGGCATAGGGATATTATATGTATAGTTATCATTATATTTAATCAACACTTTCCTGTAGTCCCTAATGCTATCGTTATTGACCAATTCAACATCTTCATAGTACCCATCTTCTTTTTTTGTCAGATAATTTTTTGATTTATAATATTTTCCATTCTCAAATGTTGTCAATACTTCCTCAATTCCATTAGAACGATAGCTAAAGAATATAGTATTTTTAGGATTAATATTATTTTTCAATAAAACGCTATTCTCTTTATTTTTTTCACAAGAGATGATAATGAAAAACAATAATCCAAGCAAAACCCTAATCATTCTTATAATTCTTATAGTTTTTTTCATAATTCTTATGGCTTGAATCAAAGGTTTGTTGGTATTTAAGATTCCTTTTTATTAAATCTTTTTTCATACTGTCATATTTTTTATATCCAGAATGTTTTAAGTTCTGATCTCTTAGAGAAATATGATCTTCTTTTCCTTGGTCATTTTGTTTTAGGTATTGATTAAAGCCTTCGACACCAGTTTCTTTAAGCTTTTCAAGATATCCTTCATATGAGTCTCCATGAACTAGTCCCTCATGTCCCATTACTTCTACAATACCATCATATGCTTTATCATCACCAGAGTCTAAATAAATATTTAAATTTAACTTATTGTCATTTTTTGCTTCAAAAACTGCCATTCCGTCCCATGGCTGGCCAGTAGCTCCTGTAGCGTATGCTTTTTCCATTTGAGTAGCATCATTCATATGCAGATCAACAATATTCAACGTTTGATCGCTATACTTCCCATTCTCGTAAGCACTAACCCCTGCAAATGATTGTCCTTTCTTTAAAAACTGTCTAAAAAAAGCGGTACCAGCAGCTGTTTTACCAAACTCATACATAGACTTTAATGTTGTATTAGACAAATAACCTTTTGTCATCCTTGGTCTATTAGTATTTCCATTTTTAAACGAATTTATTAACCATGGAACAATATCTCTCCCATCAGGATCAACATACATCAAAGGATTATTCGCTGCATAAATATAAGGAGACATTGAAGGATACTTCTCCGCTAATGGATCGACATTATACCAAAGGCTAACCCTAGGATTATAATATCTCGCACCATAATAGTAATATCCCGTCTCATCATCCTGCTCCTTGCCATTAAACTTATAAGGTGTATTGTAAGAATTCTTATGGTTTTCTACAAATACTTCTCCGCTTGGGAAATACTCTATATTCTGGGTTACTTCACCATCTAAACCGGTAATAAAAGAACGCCTACGCGACAGTCTGGCTCGTTCGCTAAAAAAGTCCACCGGACCTTTTCTTTACGCTCCGCCCTCCAAGTGATCAGGATGATACCAATACGTATCTTTCTCCTCTACCCTTGTATACGAAGATACACAATTTTCATTATAGCCTGCGTTTTGTCCATAGTTAGGGGGAGGCGTAATTCCATTTGCTGCCATAATTGCTAAACTGGCAGCAGTATTGGCCTCCAACTTTTCTTTAGCTACCGCTTTTTCATTGATTGCTGCACTTCCTGCTCCAAAAGGAATAATCAGCCATCCGCAATTAAATTGCCCTACATCTTTTCCTTTTCCTGTTGATACGTTGGCTACCTGCATAATAATGCTTGGTATAAGACAGCTCATATTTCTGGGTCTGGGTGTTGAAGATCAGTCTTGCCACAGCCAGACCGTTTGGATATTATTTGGGAAGTTCCGTTGCTGATATTATAAAAACCAAAACCCTCACAACAGTAGACTGCAAGGATTTTGTTTTATTATTTTAAGCACAAGCAAGAGGCTCGCCTAGTGAGGGGGAAGGTATTAAAAAGACTTACATTACTTCTTTTTAAGTTTATCAATAAATCCCTCTTCAAACAGTTTTAACTCTTTACGATAATCGTCCCTGTTTTTATAAACTAAATTTAGCATCTTTGATTTGGAATCTAATACAGCTTGAAGTTCTATATAAGGTTTATCACCATATTTACTAGATCGATTTTCATCTAGATTTGTTTATAAAGACATATTTGAGAGAATCCTTGCCTAGAGTTACATATCTAATATCTAAATAAGTATCTTTCTTTTCTATTTTCTATTTTCTCTATTCTTTTCTCCAACTCCTTATAATTCATATTAGGAAATGTATACTCTGCAATAGGTTCGGGCTCTTTCGTAAAATAATAAATAAAAACAAGGTACGAGCCTACTCCCAAAAAGATACTAACTAGTGCAATGCCTACGGATATTTTAAAAAAATTTTTCATCTATAATAATTTTATGGCTTACACACCTGCAACAACCCAAATGCTCACTATTACGAGGGTTTGCTTTTTATTCTGAGCACCAGCAAGGTGCTCTCGTTAGCAAAGAAGATCATAAAATTAAATTATTAGGTCTATCTTCTAAAATATCACTTAATAAATAATTATTAATATTATTTTTATTATCAATGATTATTTTATAAATAAATTTCAATAATTCAGACAATTCTGCTTTAAATCTATCAAAATTAACTTTTAAAAAAGAATTTTCATTTAATTCCTTTTCATTATGATTTAAAACAGTATTCCATATGGAGAATATAATAACACTATTTTCTACTTTCTGTATATCCCAAATAACATCAAATGTATTTGATGGAAAAATTATTTTAAGTTTGTTTTCTGATGATTCTAAAAACTTAAAAATATACACAAAATCTTCAAATATTATTGACAAGTCATATTTATACGAAAGAGATACGGCAATATTATTCCAGTTTATACAAAAACAATCTTCACTGAAGGGAAAGATATTTTCAATTAATTCTCCTATTGATTCATATTCTTCTAATGACTTATTTTCTTTAACAAATGGCTTATTTAAAACTATTTCAAACATAACTTATTCTTTAGCTTTTGGATAACCATGAAAGGTTTTCTTATTTCCATTATTCCTAATCCACATATGTGTGGCTTTTTTAGTTGTTCCATCGGGCATATGCACTACACTTTTTGTATCTGTTGGTAGTTCAAACTCTCCACCTTCTTTGGCGTTTAAATTAGATGCTTTTTGACCTGCATAGTCTAAATCTTCTTGGCTTCCCCATTGTCCTTGTGGAATACCTGTTTTATTAGCTTCTGCCTTTCCTTCTTTCCATTTTAATCCGTGTTTTCCAGAACCTAAATAACCTGCTTCTGGTTTAAGTTTATCTGAAAACAACACTGACAACCCAGTAGTTGTCCTATTAAATACTTCCTTAAAACCTTCAACAGCAACTATTGTAAATCCTAAAATTATAGCGCTACTCTTAGCTGTCTGCCTGTTAAACCCTCCTACTAACGATCTAGTATCGAAAAGAGGAAAAGGTATCCCTGGCCTATAATAAACTGGACCATTTTGATTTTTCCCAATAGGCCCCGGTACTAGTGGTGGAGGTGGTGCTATAAAAGGAGTAACAACCTGTTTTCCATTTGGATCAATAAATATAATAGGACTATTATAGGTATAAATATACGGATTATTATTTCCAGAATTATACACTCCACCATTATGTTCCCCATCAATATAAGCTTGATCATTCATAAACGGATTATAATCCGCCAGCGGGTCCACATTCAACCAAAGGCTAACCCTAGGGTTGTAATATCTCGCTCCATAGTAATAATACCCCGTCTCATCATCCTGCTCCTTACCATTAAACTTATAAGGTGTATTGTAAGAGTTCTTATGATTTTCTACAAAGACCTCTCCGCTTGGGAAATACTCTATATTCTGGGCTACTTCACCATCTAAACCGGTAATAAAAGAACTGCTGCCCAGGTGATCAGGATGATACCAATACGTATCTTTCTCCTCTACCCCTGTATACGAAGATACACAATTTTCATTATAACCTGCATTTTGTCCATAGTTAGGGGGAGGTGTAATTCCATTCGCTGCCATGATCGCTAAACTGGCGGCAGTATTGGCCTCCAACTTTTCTTTAGCTACCGCTTTTTCATTGATTGCGGCACTTCCTGCTCCAAAAGGAATAATCAGCCATCCGCAATTAAATTGCCCTACATCTTTTCCTTTTCCTAATTTACTGTTGATACGTTGGCTACCTGCATAATAATGCTTGGTATAATTCAGGATATACTTTCCGGTTTGCTGATCTAACGTAAGAGCGGCAGAAAGCATACCATTCGGGTAAATCGTATACCTGTTATTGTTTATTATACTTTCATTTCCTCCTGTATTGATAATAACGGCATCACCCAATACATTTTTGATAATTCTTTCTCCTCCGGCATCATAAGTATAGATAGACGCTCCATCTACCTCCGGAGTGGAAGGATTGGTATCTACAAAACGAAGACGGTTCTCTTCATCCCATAAGTACTTTGTTTTAGGTTCTGTTGCTTCACAGGTTTGCTGAGCAATGGCTGTAGGGTTTCCTTTTTTATCATAGGTATAATTCTGGAATTTCACCTGAGGATTGTTTGGATCACAACACAAAGCACCCGGCACATTAGGCTCATCTACAATGGTCGTTGGCGCATGAGGTTTTGTGCTTTCATATTTGTAGTTCAATCGGTAAGAACTTGCTTCTATAGTATTCCACACATTTCCGGTATTTCCCATCGCTTTTTCATGCTTTTGGGTTTTACCCATCACATTATGCATGTTGTCGTAAGCCATGGTAACGGTGTAACGCTGACGTTCTTCCTGGCTTTGCGGATTGATGCCACGCCAGTTTCCACTTGCAGAAGTCAGTCTGTATAAATCGTCATATCCATAAGTATGGTTGGTCCCTCCACCCAATAATCCGGCCTGTGCTACAGGAGCATTGTTATGGATCTGAAGAACATTACTTACCACATCATACTGATACAGGTTCTTCATAAAGTAACGGTTACCGGGAGTCTGGGCATTCATTTTCAGCAGTCTTCTTCTCTTGGTCTCATACTCATAGCTGGTTGCTGTTCCGTTTCCGTATTTCAGGAATACTCTCTGGTCAAATTTATCATAGCCTAATTCATTAATGATATTTCTGGTGAAACCATCTTTTACCGAAGCCATATTCTTAAGGTTTCCGGCCAGGTTGTAGTTATACGTTAGTTTTTCTCCATCCGGATAGGTAATCGTTTTCACACGGTTCCAGGTATCGTATTCCCATTCTGTACCGAACCAGTATACTCCTGCTCCCGGAACGGCTACTGAACGGCGCTGATGGGTAAGTTCTCCCAATCTACCGTATTTCATATACTGTGTTCCGGTAGCATCTACCTGATACCATAGCCTGCCTACCGAATTATTATCCATAGCTGAAGCGTCCATCGCCTGGCCATAATAGTATTCCACTGTATTTTCAGGATATTTTGGATACATCACAGCATTCAGACGGCCAAAATCATAGGTGTAAGTAACGGTTTCATTTTCAGCATTGGTTCTGGAAGTCATATTGCTGGCAGCATCATATACAAAGGTGGAAATTCCGCTGTCCGGATGGGTCATGGATGTTCTTCGACCTAAATCATCATAAATACTGGTTGTCAGATTATTCTGTACATCTCTTACTTTTAACAACTCGTCAATAGCATCATGGGTGAAGCTTGTAAAAATATCTCCGGTATTGGAAGGTTCATGTACAGTTGTTGTACGCCCTTTAATGTCTGTATACGCTTTCTTGATCGTTCCTAATTCATCCGTCATAATAGTACGGAACATCAGTCTTCCTTCGCGGTCATTTCCAAAGCCATATTCCATTTCAGAAATCAGATCTTCATCCGGTAATTTAGTGGCAAGGACTCTATCCAGTACATCATATGTATTGATCGTTGGAACAATACTGTCTACCGTGGCATCATAAGTATATCCTGAAGCCTGTGCTTCTGTAGGGTAATATGTTTTCAGAGCTCTGCCGAAAGCATCCTGTTCTACTTTTCCGGAAACCACATATTTAAGGCCTTTTTGGTAGAGATCTGCCGTCTTTTTCACCTGTACGGGGCTTCCGAAACCATCAGAAATACTTACGGTATTAATGGTATTGTTAGCATTATCAGGATCATAATGACGGGTTACGGCATAAGATTGTGCCCCTGTAGCATTCAATGGTGCATCGTTGACCGGTTTATATTCAAACTGTATCGTCCATGGAATATCGTTGAACATTTCATAAGGACCGGTAATTTCAGTTGTTCTTCCCGCTGCATCGTAAGCATACTGTGTCGGCTGCAGATTCATATCTTCAGTGAAGACAGGGACTCCAAACCGGAAGTCATATTCTGACTTGCTGCTGTATCCGAAGGCATCTTTTACCATCGTTGGATAAGTCGCTACATTAGAATCATAGGTATACTCATGGAAGAAGCGTTGTCCCTGGTGGTTCACCGGACCGGTTGCTTTTTTAATATTTCCATAGATATCATACTCATAATTATTGACAGGATTTCCGGGGCCTACCATGGTAATGGCAGTAACATTTCCTTTACTGTCATACTGAGCTGTTCTTTCCCTTACTACCCCTGCAGCAGTTGACTTTACCCCTGTAGGCAGGATGAGATAGTTTGAAGCATTGTCTGTAACCTGATATGTTATAATAGAAGTAAGCACTTCTCCGGCTCCGATCTGAACGTCTCCCGCATCTTTATTCTGTTTCAGGTTACCATAATTGTCATATACCATTTCTGTAGAGGTAGATTTACCTGCAACCGCCTGCCCTTCATAGAAGCTGGAAGTGGTTTTGTCCAGTGCAGTAAAGTAGGCATAATTCGTCAGCGATTTTTCTCCTTCTTTCACTGGCAGATTAGTCGCTACCGTAGCCGTATTATGAATCGTCCTTAAGGTAAGCGTATTATTTTTCTCCGTCCATTTTTTCCCTGCTGCATCGTATAGTATTTCAGATAATAAAGATCCTTTTAGGAAATAAGAATTATTATTGAAAACCTGGTCGGTATATCGGTAGATTTCTGTAGCAGCAGCTCCTCCATTTCCTGTATTGATCTGATTGGTTCTTACCTTCTCAAATCCATAAAATGTTCTTTCTCTTCTGCTATGGTAAGGATTTTCGTAGGTTACAGTAATTTTGGAAGCATCCGGTCTGAACTGATTGTCTCCGGTAAACCCATCATTTGTCACCACAGAAGTCATGATCCATTTGCTTTGCGGCAAATCATAAGTATTTCCTGTTCTTTCGTAGGTTACCTCCCAGGATCCACCCATTGGAGTGGTTACTTTTTTGAGGAGGTTGGTAGTTCCTATCGTGGAATACTTTACAAATCCTGCTGTATTACTGAAATTACCATCTCCATCTGCCTGTGATTGTAATAAATCCGGGAAGCCGTCTCCGTTCAGGTCTACTATCTGCTGCTTAACGTTACTGTCTCCTTCCCCAAAGCTCGTACTTGGGTTTACTGAAATTTTAAGAGAATTTCCGGTAGTGCCGATAGGAATAAGGACAGACGCCGTAACTCCTACATTCATATTAAATCCCCGGGAAACATCCTGCTGAATATTAGATGCAGCATTCCATGGAATGGCAACAAAGCTGTTTCCTGTATTGATCTGGACGCTCAGATTTCCGCCCGAACTGGTTACCAGATCTGCCAGACCATCATTATTGATATCTATCAGTGATGTTTTCTGATCATTAAATGTTTCAGATTTTCCGGCTCCAAAAGCAATACTACCGTTAAACATGCTTACTCCTTTAGGCAAGCCGCTTGTTATGGTTCCTCCAATGGAAGCTCCTGCCCCAAGATTAGAGGAAGTAGTGGTTCCATTTCTGAAATCACCATATGTAAGATTTTCAGGAGCGGCATAAGAGTATCCCAAATTCAACTGAACCTGTCCATTCTGAGAAACTTTATCCAATAGTCCATCTCCATTAATATCAATATAACTATAAAGAGAAAAGTCTGTGCCATCAGATGAGCCGGCAGAAAAGTTAAAGCCTGGTTCAACAGCTTTTAATGCATTTTTATTACTGGATTCATTGGACTTTCCTGATAATGGATAGCTTTGTCCCACTCCTTTTCCAGAATTTTTATGCTCTGTTCTGTGTGGATTATCGTTGGCTCCTGTTAAGGTACTTCCGGAAAGCATACCGATCATATTGGTATATTGAATAGCATTTCCGTTCAATACATCAGGATAGCCGTCTCCATTCATATCAAAATAATCCAGTGTATTAATTGTACTTCCTTTCGATTTTGTATTATTTAAAGAGAAAACGGAAAACCCTCCTGAAATCCCTTCATTATCATTTGTCGTTTTTGATTGTTTAACAGGCGCGTTAAAAATGCCTGGTGTATTTGCAGGCGTCCCTTGTGAAAGGACACTCATGTCATTCATTCCCATTCTTGAAGTGGAAACATCTGTACCTTGAACGTAAGTGGTTTTACTGATTCCAATATACCTTTGAACGTAATCAGGATTAGTGGGTGCATTAAAATCTCTTCCATTATAAGCATTCATCATCATGAAAAGCCTCTGATTCAAAGGTGTAGAATCATTCTCATCAACAGGAGGAACTAATTTACCGGGATCTATAAGCTGGCTCCCATAATCTGTTAACTGGTCCTGCAACTGGCTGCAAGCAGCGGGCAGCGTACCATAGCCTCCATGATAAATAAACTGACCCCAGCTTCTATACATAGCTCCAAACCTTGCATCATCTTTAGACAGATCCGTATTAGATCCTTCCTGATATATTTTATCGGTATCTTTTCCGTAAACATTGATTCCATGGGTTTCAAATACTGTAGGAGCAGCAGGATTTACATTGGCAGACTGGCGAATTTCCACTTCCAGGCTAGGGATTGTTCCATCAAGCCCTGCATCAGAAGCAAGGTTGGTATAACATTCCACATAATAATCATTATAACGTACAATAGGTTGTGAAATAGAAAGCTCCTGCATACTGCTCACACTACCTGTCCAATTGATGGTAGTAATGATCGGATCCACAAAGTTTCCACGCTGCATTAGTCTTTTTCTAACGATATAAGTATATCTTCCTGCCGGTTTGCCCATTAATTTTGCATATAATGAATAATTCCCGTCACGGCTACGCATATCAATCCATGGCTTAAATGTGGAAACTGTATTGGTTCTTAAATTGTAAAATTGAATGTCCGGGACTACGGGTAGTTCCATATCACTTCCTTCATAATTGATAGTCAGTTTTAAATTATTAAACTTTAAGTCTTCCCATTTTTCATTTAAGTCAGATTGTACCTGAAAATACAGGATATCACCTTCAGCCAAAGCACCTGTGTTAAAAAGCAGATTCTGACTTCCGGTAGTGGTGTTAGTATACTGCTGACTTCCTATGGTTGTTACCGTACCATTTGATTGCTTTCTTACAATATTCAGTGTAATGTCTTTTACCGTAAGAGGCTTAATGAATGTTCCTGTAACGGTTGCCGAGCTTACACTGACAGGGACTCCTGTTCCGTTTTTACTGCTTATGAGGCTCACATTGCTAAACTGGCCTAAGAGTGTTTCTGATGAGTCTCTATACCAATCCTTAAGAGCACCCGGGTATGGATAGGCCATTGCAGCACTGATATAGGTAATATTCATAGGAAATTCTACAATATCCCCAACACCATTGTCCCTTGAATTTGCCCTGAAATAAAAATAATCACCCGGTTTTACCTGTATTGATGTCTGAACAACATTATATAAGCTGTTGGCCGCGTTGAGTACCGTAAACGGGACTAAAAAGCTTGAAGTATTTGTTTCTGCATTATACTGTTGCACACTTATTTTCACTCCGTCCGGGCTAGATGAAGGATTCTTTAGTCTAATTACTCCTAATATATTAATAGTTCCTTCATAAGGCGCCCGCCAAACTTTAACAACATCGTGAAGGGGGGAGTTTTTATAATCCTCCAATAGATCATTACAGTCTACAGCCGGAGTACTTATAGCAGCTCCTTTACTGATTGGGTTTGGAGTCAGTAAAACATCTGTTGTATATTTTAGAACCCCATTTTCTATCCTTCCAAAATAGACCTGCCCGTTACTGACAATATCCTGAATTCCATCGCTATTGGCATCTGTAAAATAATTATAAGTGAGATCTTTTGTTTTGGATGTTCCTCCAGATATCCCTGCCGAAGCCAGTATTGAGGCGGTTGCCTCGAAACCAAAACTATTCGTATAGCTTTTTGAATAAGAAAAAGATTTCGAGTTTTCAGGAGTCAATAAAACACTTCCAAAAGAACTTATATCTAATCCTTTCTTTCTATATTTAAAAACAGAATTCGGAGAATTCCATTCATTCTTCAAAACCTTATCAGGTAGCCCATCTCCATCTACATCGGTTATGGTAAGCCTTCCTCCACCTTCTCCTTCAGTATACTGATAATCTCCCCCAAACGTTGCACTTTTGGTAAGCGGATTGTAGGCCTGGGTATCACCTACTTTTGCAACACCAAAGGTAAGGGCTCCACCAACCGTTGTATTTTTCGAGTCACCATGCCCCAATAATGAAGAACTTTTTATTCCTGCATCGTTAGCAACAGCATCAATTGAAGTCTCGGGTGAATACTGAGTGGTTTCTATAGTATTAAAATATTCTATTCTATTGGTATAAAATACACTTCCATTTGCGTTTTTTTCAGTAATTGCTTCTAAAAGCGATTTAGAAAAGGCTCCTTTTTTATATTGAAACTCATAACTTCTCACCTGGGTTCCATCATATGATATCTGAATGTTTCCCAGCCTTTTTGATGTTACCCTTACAAATCCAAGTCTTGCATCTACCTGTACATCTTCTCTTTGATTGGAATCATATCCAAAATTGACCCTGTATTTCTTTAAAGAAGAATTAGCATCATTAAGGGTATATTCTATTGTATTGATATACATTTCTTTCCCCCCATTTCCAAGAGCTCCTGACGAACTGTATGTGGGCGTATCATAATTGTACTTTACATAATTTCCATTCGTATCAATTGTTTTATAAAGCGACCAGTAGCCGATATTATTTGTTCCGGATTGCCTCAGTACCGCATTTTCTACGACGGCAGTACCATCTCCTCCAAAATAATTTCTGGTACCATCTTTACTGATCACTTCCCACCAGTAACTGGACGGGCTGCTTCCATGTCTGATGATTTTATGATACGCACCTTCTATTCTCGGATAAAACTGTCGTTCTGCAGTTCTGTCTTTATCAAAACCTTCTGCACGATTTGGCAAAACGTATTTATCACCATCTTTAAAAGTCAGCTGCTCCCCACCAAAAGAATAGATTTCTGTCTCTTTTGCTCCGTCATATTTTGGTACTCCCCATCTTGTATCAATACTTATCGCAGGAGTAGAAAGGTCCCAGCCTAAACCCAGCCAGCCATTGCCGCCCTCACTGCTGTAGTTTACAGATAATGACGGCTGCATTCCCTGTCTTCCGGCAGGAAGCTTAATAGGAAAACTTGTATTTACTGTTCCCATACTATTGGGTGAAGGTGCTCCTATACTCACAATTCCTGTGGATGGGTCTGCTGCTTTGATATCTTTAATAGAATTGGGAGCATAGCTGCCGGTTTCCGGAGATTCAGGTACTTTGATGATTCCTGCAACCATATCCGTAAAGTGGGTTGTTTTAGAAACCAACATCTGCTTGTCACTCATCAAAGAATCCTTTTCCAGTGCCATCCATTTTTTCTGGATATCATCAAAGTAAAAAGCCCTGATATCCTGTTCGGTATATCCTGCAGGAATTTTAGATTTGTCATAATCCATTGATACTTTTGCAGGAATGCTGAAATGCTCTCCATGAGGAAGAAAACGATACGCAAAATGCTGTTTGGTAACATTAACGAATTCGGGAGTGGTAACAGGAATATCAATATCCCGCAAAGGGGTTACTGAAAAGTTCTGTGATGTTTTCAGAATGCCTTTGTTTACTTCAAGACCTGCGCCTTCCCAATGTAATTCTCCAGCTTCTCCTGCAGCAATATTTTTTATCAGTGCTGAAGAAATAGCTTTTACCGCTTTATAAGAGGAAGGTATAGATGTATCAATCCTGATATGGACATTACGAACCTTATAGGTATATTCTGCTTCGGAAGGAATGGTAAAGGTGATTTTATTTTTCCCCAGAAGAACAGCAGAGGGCGATAATGCTTCGGAATGAAAACTCCATTGGTTATTTTTTTCCACAACCTTACCTCCCGTAGCCAATTCATCATTGATGTATTTGCTGATACCTGAGGCCTCGCTCACTCCATAAAGCTCATATTCCAGCCATACAGAAGAATTGGGTTTTACAACGTCATTCACCAACACTGTAAATATATTATCAAATACCTGGTCTATAGGATGTTCCTGGTCTTTACCAATAACTCCCTGTTTAATATCTGACCTGTATAATTTGGATCCATAGCTTTTTACATCGGATATATTAAAAGTTTTAACGCTTTCTGATGAGCTTTGAGGTATCTTCTCTACAGTCTCCTTATTGTTTACAGGAGCCTGTTCAGGTGACGAATTTCTTTCGTTTTCAGAAAAAGATAACGGAGAATGCGAAGATGAAATACTTTTATATTCCCTATCGATTGGTTTTTGCTCTTCTTTATGTAAAAAAAGACTGTTGGCCTGAGCATGGATCTGTGACCATGAAATAAGAAAAATAAAAGAATTAACTATTTTTTTCTGTCCTCTGATTATGTTAAATAAAGATGTCTTCATAGCCGTTATTAGTTAATGATTAGTTTAAAATTTTTCTTCTGAGAAGACGTTTCCACAACCACAACATAGGTTCCTCCCACCTTAAGTGATTCTTTAAACTCATAGAAAGATTTCCCCGATTCCTTAATTTCTTTAGCCAGTCTTCCGGACATTTCAAAAATTTTAACATTTACATCTTCGGATTTTGACAGACGGATACGGATCGTAAAGTTTTCTCCTGCATGAATAGGGTTAGGGAAAATTACGATGCTGTTTTCCAAAGGCTGGGTTACTGAAATTTTATTGGTTTTTATACAGCCTCCGGGAGTGGTGGCCGTGATTGTATAGTCTCCGGGTTCATAGATTTTAATTTTTGATCCGGAGCTCGTAAATCCATTATTGGAAGTCCATTGATAAAGGGTTTCTTTATTGCTGATATTTTTAGAAGCATCCAATTCAACAAATCCATTTTGAGGCAGTATATAATTTTCTTCCAAATTCTGATCTATAGCCTTAAAATCAGTAATGTTAAAACTAAAACGGGAGGAAATATTGGTTTTATCCAAAATTTCCAGCGTATAGCTTCCAGGTGTAAGGTTATTAAAATCTACCTTCGGACTTTGTGAGGTTTGACTTTGCACCGGCACGTTATCTTTCATCAGATTAATTGTAAATGGAGCGGCACCTCTTTGAATATTGATTTTTAAAGCTCCAAAACTATTCTTACAGTCAGCCTGGATAATTTCTTTTGCCAGTAAGAGTTGTGATCCCAAAGCAAAAGTAAACACATCCGATCCTGAAAAATCCTTATCAAATATTATATTTTTAAAATGAATAAATCCCTTATCGTCCACAGATTCCATAGGATACACTTCAAGGTCAGTGTTGTTGAAATCTCCTTTTCCGGAACGGTCAATAACCAGTAAGACCTTCTTTCCTTCAGGAAGGACAGGAAGGATATCTTTGGTATAAAAAACGACTTCAGTTGGGAAAGAAGTCTCCTTCTCTTCAGATAAACGTATTTTCCATTTCCGTTTTAAAAGTTGCTGTCCGAGTACTTCTTTATCAAATTCTAACGCTTCACCAGTATTTCCCCAGATCAGGAAAGTCTGGTTAGGGAGTTGAGCTGTATTATCTTTATTACTGACCATTAACTCTTTAGCTGCAATAGACAAGCGTTTGTTTTCTGAGGTACTTGTAGCCTGCTTCTGATAAAGCCCTGAATATTGATCTATTGCAATACCGGCAACATTCTCCGGATAGTCTGCATAATCTTCTTTTTTCCATATTTTTCTACTTTTGGAACTCAGATATTCAGTCATTGGCATGGTGACACCATATTTTATGGCCAGATAGGAATTCACCCGGTCTCTTTCGTTTTGGGTTAAAATCTTACGGTATATAAAAAATTCAGGTAATTTTCCTTTAAAAGCATTCCCATTTCTGTTTCCTCCATCTTTTCCTATATACAGATTACTTTTTCCTGAGCTTCCCAATACATCGTCTATCCGCTGAGAAGGCACATCAAATTTGGAATACATACTCAGGGAAGTCATGCTGTCCAGTTTTTCAGGCTCTATATAATTGATCTGTTCATTATTATAGCGAAAAACACTGCTTGTACTGTAGTATAGCGCCTTCTCACCGGCAAAGTCTGTTGAAAACAATGCAGTTTCTCTATTTGTATTTTTGTTCTGGTATACCATAAAAAGGGTTACCTTATTCAAGGTTTCCATGACATAAGGAATTTTCAGGAAGTTATTGGTTCCGTCAAAATCCAGTGTTTCGTTATAATTCAGTAAACCATATCCCGGTTTATTCTTTTCTGTATCTGCAGATATAATATGCTGATTGCTGCTATAATCTGTATACAGAAGGGTCGTATTTCTTCCCGTATCAGATTTCAGCCAAAGGCTTACTTCGCCCACTCCACCGGGACTTTGTGAAAATATCAAAGAACTGAACGACACAAAAATGATTCTATATAAATGCTTCATAGCTCCTTTATTTAATGATTATTTTTTTACCTGTTTTTTGAGTTGCCGTTTCCACATACAGAATATATACTCCACCAGGCAGTCCTTTTACATATAGGGTTTTGATAAATCCACCAGCAGGGAAATTCTGAGAACTTTCCTGATGCAGAGCCTCTTTTCCTGAAGCATCGTATAGGGTAAAGGTGACTTTAGAAGAACTTTCAAGGCTGAATTTGACATTGAGTTCATCATGTACCGGATTTGGATAGACGGCCAGTTCATTTCGTTTTTCAGCTTCCGTTTTTTTAGAAAGAGCAGATGTGGCTGCAGCTTTATTAGTTCTTGTCAGTGACTGTGCCTGATACAATAAAGGAAGGTCTACTCCGGCACCACAACTGGGATCGATATAGGCTAAAAATGTGGCTCCCGGCTCTGTTTCAAAACCTATTGTATTATTGCCTCCTGATGCATCAGGTAATAATTCCACAGATTGGGCTGCTTTATAAGTAACATCTGCTGTACTTTTAATCACATTAGACGCTTTGATATTTTTGGCTGTACCTACAAAACTAGGAGCATCTATATTGTCTTTTTCTCTTACCAGTACATAAAGATCATCCGAATAGCAGAAAGAAACCCCGGAAAGTATCAGCGAAAAATTTTGGTTTCCCTGCTGAAGATTTCCTTTATGCCTGATAATTACCTGATATAATCCGTCCGGATGATCAACTTCCACTTTTTCAATATTATCTACGGAATTAACAGAATTTCTTGTAGCTGATGCCGTATAATTTTGGATTCCTCCCAGTTTCCAGGGATAGAAAGTTTGGGTATTTCCGGAATTATCTTTTTTAACAATACTGATATCCAGATCATTGACGAGAGCTGAAGTTTCATCATCCGCATTACTATTTCCTATATTCCCGGCAGGGTCTGTCCATGCCAAAGTAGCTACAAGCGGCTGATTTGCTTTGCCAGCAACTACATACAACCGGTATTCTTTTCCGTTCGCCAGATTTTCTTCTTTCACCAAGGTGCTTTTGTTATTGCTGTAGATCAATTGAGCAGCCCTCTCCGTATTCATCAAACCCCATCCGTAAGCATAGTCGGGGCCAAGCGCTCCTCTATCATTAGCTGTATGGGTAATAATGCCTCTCACAGAAGATGACCACATATAATTAGAATTAAGGGTTTTCCAATATTGCTGTAATAAAGTTATTCCTCCCGCAACGGAAGCAGAGGCAGAAGAGGTCCCATTATAATAGCCATAAGCCGAATTATAAGTCTCTATAGAAGAATAAACATTTTCTCCCTGAGCAGCAATATCCGGCTTAATTCTGCCATCATCGGTAGGTCCATAGCTACTGAAAGAGGAAATACTAAAGTCTGAATCCGCTTCAGGATTGATGTTTTCATTGACCGAGGTGACTACCAGAACATTTTTGGCAACACCTCCTCCTTCCAAGAGATCATATCCCTGCTTGGCAGACACTTGAGGAGCAATGGACGGATTGATGCTTCGGGCATTCCCTACGGCTTTTACAATTTGAAAATAGGGAGCATTATACATGACATTATCCCATTCCTGTGCAGTAATATTATACTTTCCGAACTGATAAGTTTGTAGATATATTGGATCAAATCCGTAACTATTATTGGCAATTAACATTCCTTCCAAAGCTTCTGTGCTCATTTCTTCTGTATCGTTGACCCAGTCATAGGCCTTGGAAGTAGAGTCATAAGCAATACCGGTAGCATTTGGGTTATTGGTGTTATTACCAATCAGCGTCCCAGCAATATGAGTACTGTGCCGGGAAATAGCTGGGTTTTGATTGGCATCATATGAAATTTTCCCCATTAACAATTGATGAGTAAGCCTTGGCTTCGAATAATCCCATTGGCCAATAATCATTCCCTGACCCGAAATATTCAACCCCAATCCCTGACCCGAGTAGAATGTATTTGCCTTAATTCTTTTGGAAGGATTGGCATTTAACGTTGTGTAATACAGCGGGTGCCCTTGTTCATCTTCATTAATCAATTGCTTAACGTTCTCACCATCCACGATAACTTCTTTAAAGCCCCGGTTTTTTAATCGGTTAACTGCTAACATTCTCTGTGTAGATTGTCTTTTCTTTATAGCTATGATATTTTGCAGGGCTATTTTCTTTTCTGCAGAAAAATCATTGCTTTCTATTACTTGCGCTGTGACATTCCAATATTGACAAAATAAAATGGCAATGCCTAAGCCATATTTATAGGTTACTGCTGATTCCATATCTTAAAATATTTTACGATAATCATGCTCCAGTTTTTCTATGCGCTTTTGGAGCTTGTCTGTGATTTCGTTTTGGTTGGTAATCTGATTATCTAATTCTGAACTTTGTTGGATAAAATCTTCATTCCTTTTGTTAAGATCTATTGTATAGAGTGTCAGTTCCTCTATTTTAGCTAAAAGCCGGGATTTCATCTCTCCAAGTTCAATTCCGTTTTTTACCACTTCTTCTGCAGAGGGAATATTTGATAAATTCCCTTTTTCCAGAATATATTTTTCCACTTCCTCTAATTTTGGAAGCTGATAATCGGATCTGAGAACATAATCTGCCCAATCGTTATCAGAAGCAATATCTAATTTTATTTTTTCTGCTTTAAAACCTCCTTTTACAAAAAGTCTATAGCCAGAACAGCCTGTACATGAAAAATTAGAAAATCCAATACCTGCTGTACCTCCCATTCCCAATTGCATTGCTTCCTTACCATCTGTTTTAAAAAACAGATTCTGAGAGTCTGTAGTTCCTAAAAAATGGACATCAGGGCTGGTACCAGCATTTCCTCTAACATTCCAATATTTTATAGGTGCTAGTTGCGAATATGTATATTGAAAAAATAATAGGCATATTAAGAAGCTATTTTTATTCATTATTTCAAGGTATTAGAGTTAATTATTTTCTTATTTCCAATTTTCTCCAAAGCTTCTACTTTTTTCAAAAGAATTTTGATCATTTTCTCCCTGTTTTTTACCTGTCCTCCAAGCTCAACATTCTTTTGATGAAGCTCAATATTCTTTTTATTCAGATCTATAGTATAAAGTGTGAGTTCTTCGATTTTTTCTAATAATCTGGCATCCATTTCTGCAAGATCAATTCCTTTTTCCACCACCTCATTTGCAGAAGGAATATTAGGCAGATGCCCATTATCAAGTATGTATTTCTCCACTTCTTCTAACTTCAGAAGCTGATAATTCGGATAGAATACATGATCTGCCCATCCATTGGCAGAAGCAATCTCTACTTTTACTTTTTCTGTTTTAATTCCGTCTTTTACAAAAAGTCTATAATTGATACAATCAACACATGAAAGGTTCTTTGTTCCTATTCCTATCTTGCCAGTAGCATCTATGCGCATGTTTTCCACATTGTTAGTTTTGAAAACCAAACTTTGTTTATCTGTGGTTCCTATAAAATTTGCAGTAGGATCAGTATCAGCATTCCCAGTAAGACTCCAATTATTATTACCAGTGCAAATTCCTTCATAGCATAATGACTGAACGGTATCTAGCAGCATATAAACTGCTGCATTAGTAGGACTTGATACTTCAATAATAATTTTTGCTTCTGTACCTAGGCTCCCGGAAATTTTATAAGAGTTTCTTCCATTATAATTTTCTATAGCAGGGCTTGGAAAACTCTGAAAACTCATCAAAACTCCATTAGCATCAAATAATCTTATCCCTACATTCGTCTCTTTCCATTCAGAAACGGGGATATAAATTGTATAATCTTGTTTGTTTCGATCTACACAGATTCCACCGGCTTTTGTAACACATCCTTTTTGTTTTTCAAAATCATTCCATTGATCTTGAGGTAAGGCATCCAATATTTTTGATACTGGCACATCCTGAGAACTACCTATCTCAAATGTCAAAGGCTGATCCCAGACTTGTTGTCCGTTAATCTCACCCGCACCTTTTCCCTTAAAATAGTAATACTGTACACCATTTGATGTAATCTTCGGCAGCGATTGGATACTATATCCTTGAATTGTAGATAACGTACCATCTTTAAAATAACTTTTGAATATAATATCAGTACCTTTCCACTGGCTCACAGGAATAAGCATTTCTGCCCAACCGTTATGCAAGCGGTTAAAACAAACTTTAGCTTTAGCAACCCCACAAAAACCTGTTGTTCCTGCAGTATTCCATTGATCCTGAGGTAAAGCATCCAATATTTTTGATACGGCAACATCCTGAGAACTGCCTATCTCAAATGTCAAAGGCTGATCCCAAACTTGTTGTCCATTAATATCACCGGCACCTTTTCCCTTAAAATAGTAATACTGTACACCATTTGATGTGATCTTCGGCAGCGATTGAGTACTATACCCTTGACTTGTAGATAGCGTACCATCTTTAAAATAGCTTTTGAATTTAATACTAGTATCCTTCCATTGACTCACGGGGATAAGTATTTCTACCCAGCCATTGTGTAAACGGTTAAAGCAAACTTCAGCTTTAACAACACCACAAAAACCTGTTGTTCCTGCAGCATTCCACTGATTCTGGGGTAAAGCATCCAATGTTTTTGATATTGCTGTATCCTGGGGACTGCTTATTTCATAAGTCAAAGTCTGATTCCAAATTGGCTGGCCATTAATATCACCTCCCCCTTGTGCCTTAAGATAATAATACTGTATACCATTTGAGGTTATTTTTGGCAGCGATTGAGTACTATAGCCTTGACTTGTATACAAAGAACCGTTTGTAAGATAGCTTTTAAACCTCACAGTAGTATCATTCCACTGACTTACTGGGATAAGTATCTCTACCCAACCATTATGCAACCGATTAAAACAGACTTCAGCAAAAGCTTTAGATGAGTTAACCTCATTATTTACAGCTTTATTATTCATATTATGAGCTTGAATAAAAAAACAATAGAAGCTCAATAGAAAAGTGATAAAAAAGTTTCTTTTCATATTATTGTGGTATTTAGTTTAAAAATTGATATTCGCACTGTAAGAGTATCTTATATTTTAAATTACTATGTTCTCCTATAAATTCTCAAGAGAAGATTGGATATGATGTTACAGTATCCCGATTATCAGTAATTTCTCATTATGGATAGATAAATCTATTTCCGAATTGCATTTGCCAGGTTATATGGCTGGAAATACTTAAGTAAAAAGATAAGAATGGATAAAAAAGACCTTATTTCTTTTGCCTTTTAAAAGAATAATGGATAAGTAATGTAGCGTTGCCAGATTTTTGTGTTTTCATTGTGTTTTTTGTTTAGAATAAATCTATAATAAACCATAGTTCCCATCCAAATTTACATATTGTATATCTCATTAAATTGATAAATACAATCAGTAAAAACATAAAATATGTGTGTAAAAAAAAGTATTAATAATTTACAAATAATTAAAAATCAAATGATTGTCAACTCAATTCAATTTTGTACTTTTATAAAAATTAATTCATTGTCATGAGAATTTTTCTATCCGTTTTGTTTCTCTCTGCCATTTCTTTTCAGGCCTTTATACGAAGTCCTTTTCAGACTATATATGCTTCAAATAAAAGCATATCCAGCAGCCTTGTAACTCACTTAAAAAGCTCTACACAAGATCAGATAATATGGAATAAGAAATTGGAAAAGGCAAATAAGGAAAACTCGAACTTGCGGCAATTACACACCTGGGAAAAGAGATTATATTCTGTGACTATAGTAACTACACTCATTATACTCGCTGGTCTTATGCATCTGGTCTTTACAACACATATGAAAAAGAAATACTATAAGGGTCTTTATCTTCAGGAAATAAAAAAACAAGAAGTACAAAACAGTTTCCACAGAGCAGAAACAATCTTACATAGTGAAGAGAGTATTTTTGAGCTTACAGATATTAATCCTTTAATTGTTGAAAGTATCCTTCACTCTCTTGAAATTTTTGAAAAAGAAAAAAAATATCTGGATAAAAATGCCTCTTTATCCAATTTAGCAAAAGAATGTGCTACCAATACATCCTATATGTCAAAAGTAGTCAATCATTATAAAAAGCAGAATTTTGCTTCATATCTTAATGATTTACGGTTAAATTATGCCACAGAGCTATGGAAAAAACATCCTAAGCTACGCTATAAAAGTATTCAGGGAATGGCAGATATGACCGGCTTCAATACAGCCCAAAGCTTTTCTAAAAAATTTAACGAAAAATATAAAATATCTCCTACTCATTTTCTAAAAAACCTCAACCAAAATATCAAAAAAAGCTAAAATTGCTAAAGTAAAAAACAGCTAATTCTTTTTTTATTTATATTAGTTCCAAATAATTTAAATTCATTATATCCATTGTCATAAATATTTAATAATTTAGCCTAATATTTTAAACAAATGGGACTATTCCTTAAACCTATTGATGTAGTAGATGACATTTCACAAGAAGATTTCCGTGAAAAGTATCTAAAGCCATGTAAGCCAGTGGTAATCAAGAATATGGCTAAAAAGTGGCCTGCGTATCAAAAATGGACGATGGAGTACATGAAAGAGGTCGTAGGTGATGTGACTGTTCCTTTATATGACAGCGCAAAAGCTGATCCTGCAGCTCCCATCAATACACCCACTACAAAAATGAAATTCGCAGACTATATTGATTTGATTCAAAAGGAGCCTACCGATCTGAGAATTTTCTTTTTTGACCCTATTAAATTTGCGCCCAAATTACTGGATGATTATATCCCACCTAAGAATCTGATGGGAGGATTTTTGGATAAGTATCCAAGTATGTTCTTTGGAGGAAAAGGTTCTGTGACCTTCCTTCATTATGATATAGACATGCCTCATATTTTCCATACTCATTTTAACGGAAGAAAGCATGTTCTTCTTTTTGAATACAAATGGAAAACCCGTTTATATAAGCTCCCTTATGCAACATATGCATTGGAAGACTATGATATTGCCAACCCTGATTTTGAAAAATTTCCGGCACTGGATGGAATTGAAGGGATAGAATGTTATCTGGAACATGGAGACACTTTATTCATGCCTACCGGTTGGTGGCACTGGATGAAATACCTGGATGGATCTTTCTCCATCTCTCTTCGTGCATGGGACAAAAGCTGGGCTGTAAAAGCACATTCCCTGTGGAATCTGACTGTTCAGCGAAACTTTGACAATTTCATGAAAGGCCGTTATAAAAAAAGATATATGGACTGGAAAGAAAGAAAGGCTGTTGAAAGAGCTCATACAGCATTAAAGAAAGGACTGCCAAAATAAGCAATAAACTCATCAAAAACGGGTTGAAAGAGATTTCTTTCAACCCGTTTTTCTTATCATAGCTGAAAAATCTCTTTATTCTTTATTCTTTATTCTTTATTCTTTATTCTTTATTCTTTATTCTTTATTCTTTATTCTTTATTCTTTATTCTTAAATACACTATTTTACTTTTATCCATCATTTCAATTAAAATTTTTAATTAAATTGCATAGACAAATAACTTCTATCCTTTATTTGGTCTATATGTTTGAAAAACTTATTGATAGCTTTGAAAAACTCTGCCTTCAGATTATTATAGAAATACTGTTGGTTCCGGTAACTATTTTTAAACTGTTCCAGAAACCCAGCCGTTGTTATGACTTTTCTGTACATGAAATGGAAAAGGAAGAATCAGAACGCTTCCGGGATTATTTATCTCCAATCAAACTTTCAGTATACACCTCTGTCATTATTTCTGTATTATTGATGGATTATGGTGGCGAACAAAATTTTATTTCCAAGATCAAGGAATTAAGCATGGTAGAAAAGGCTTTATTTATATTCCTGATCAACAATTGTACAGCCGTATTATTCAGCGTGATATTATTGTGGTATAAAAAAGAAAAGGTAAATACCGTAACCTTTCGTACGTTGCTGTTTTCTTTCATTTATACAACTGTTTATACTTCTACTCCATTCTTTTTACTCATTCTTTCTGCCATGTTTCTTGGGCAGACCATCAATGTGCAGGCTTATCTCACTCATCTTGAAAAGCTACACACTTACGGGGTAAAAGATGATCTGTTTTTTATTGTTTTATTATTATTTGCAGTCATAGGAATTATTGGGCTTTTTAAATTATTCAAAGCTTTGCATTATATCCTGAAAGAAAATTTTCGGTATCACCCTTATGTAATATGGATCTTTACCCTGCTATTTTTTCTTATTCAGCTTTATTATGCAACAGGATTTGTATAAAATAATTATGCAACCCAAAACATACCAGTCTGTTCATATTTTTCTTAAATTTGTCGGAAAGCCACATCAATGTCCAGACCTCGCGAAAGAATAATAAGTACAGCTATGGTCCTCTTCCATCAGCAAGGTTATAACAGTACCGGTATCAATCAGATTATTGAAGAAGCGAACGTATCCAAAGCAAGCTTCTACCAACATTTTAAATCTAAAGATGACTTATGCATAGAATTTTTTAATAAAAGATTTGACTATTGGATCTCCGAGCTGGAAAAATTTACATCTGATGCACAGACTATAGGAGAAAAACTCATAAAATCATTTGATTTTCTGATCTATATGAATGAGAAAGAAGATTTCAGAGGGTGTAGTTTCTTAAATATTATGTCTGAAATACCGACTGATAAAACAGAAATTCATGATGTCATTCGTGATCATAAGGGTAAGCTGAGAAATTCTTTCAGTAAGGATCTTAAGAATGATATTTTAGCTGACCATATTTACCTTCTTTTCGAAAGCTCAATACTTACCAGCCAGCTCTATAGGTCAAACGAATTAATAGAAAAATCCAAACTCATCCTAAAAGACCTGCTTCAGTCTTCTCTTCAGAATAGAGAAGCTAATATATAAGCTTAATTATAGATTTTGGCTAAAGCCAGTGGAATATTTTATACCGAGAGCGGACTAAAGTCCACTCCTATTGAATGGTAACCAGAACATCCGTTGCCTGATATTTGTAAAGGCCCGGATAAAGTGGGAAAACAGTGTCTAAATTAAGAGAGAGAATTTATAAATTTACAAGACAAAAATAGGTAAAGTAATCCTATGCAGCCATTAACCGATATCTTATGCAAAAAGCAAATAAAATATATGACAGCATTCAACAACAGCATGATAAGTTAGGCATACAATTCAATTCAACTGAAAATCCCTATCCGTCTGATGATATTCAACAAAAACTTCTTCAACCCCGTAAGTTGTCGTCTTATTTTATTGTACTGATTGAAAGCGGTTCCATCAACTATACATTGGATCTGCAGAACATTAGCCTCACTGAAGGACAATTGCTATTTGCAATACCTAATCAGATTTTCACCCCACCCCATAAAGCAGATAATCTTACCTACTATAAGGTAATATTTGATGAAAATACTTTAGCATTGCTTCCACAGCAATTTTCTTTTTTAGTTAATCCTTTAAACACGCAAAAAGTAAGTCTTGATGAGGCAGCCAGGCAGCGCGTACAAAAAGTTTTTGAAATTTTAAACCAACTCCTTCAAACTGATAAAACCCAATCAGACACAGAGATAATATTAGCTTATCTGAACTCATTATTAGCAGAATTAAATAGTGCCTATTTTAAAAATAAAGAGCCGGCCAATATTTTAAACCCCAACTTGTCAAAATTTATTGAGTTTAAATTAGCAGTGGAAACCCATCTCACCGAGCAACCATCTATCCATACGATTGCTGAAAAACTAGCCCTGACCACCAACAGTTTATACCGCATTGTAAAAGAATATTCAGGCGTCTCACCTAAGAATTTTTTCACCAGCCGTTTGATGATAGAAGCACAGCGAAAACTACATTATTCAAATCTTTCTGTAAAAGAGTTGGCTTACGAGTTAGGATTTAATGACGCGGATTATTTTTCTAAGTTTTTCAAAAAATGTACAGGAAAAAGCGTCACTGAGTTTTTAGAAGGCACACAAGATTTGTCTGGTAAATAAAGTGATTTGTCCATCTCTCTTCTCCTGTAGCCTTATACATTTGTTGTATTAATTTTAAAACAAAGAAATGAAATCAGCATTAGTAACAGGAGCTAACAAAAGTATTGGCTTTGAAGTTGTAAGACAGCTTGCCCAAAAAGGAATTTATGTTTATCTCGGCAGTCGTAATCTACAAAATGGTGTAGAAGCTGTTGACCAACTGAAAGCAGAGGGATTGAACAATATAGAAGCTATTCAGCTTGACATTACGGATGACGAATCGGTAAAAAATGCCCGTTTGGAAATAGGAAAAAAAACAAAAATACTGGACATACTTATTAATAATGCGGGTATTTATGGAGGCTATCCACAAACTGCACTCGGCGCAACCATTGACCAGTTTAAAGCAACTTATGATGCGAATGTTTATGGTGTAATAAGAGTTACCCAGGCGTTTATTGATTTGCTGAAAAAATCGCCAGAACCCCGTATTGTAAATGTAAGTTCAAGCCAGGGTTCAATTACTCTGCATAGCAACTCAACATATAAATACTATGACAACAAAGGCGTTGTATATCTTTCTTCAAAATCAGCCATGAATATGTTTACCGTTGTTTTGGCTTATGAATTAAAAGATACTGCTTTCAAAATAAATGCTGTTTGCCCTGGATATACTAAAACAGATTTCAACGGTCATCGTGGGCCGGGCAGTCTCGAAGATGCCGGAAAACGGATTGTAAAATATGCTTTACTGGGCAAAGACGGGGCCACAGGAAAATTCTTTAGTGAAGAAAACAATCCCGAAACCGGTGAGATACCTTGGTGAAAACAATACAATAGGCTGGATAACAATTTCTTATAAGAGCACTCCTATACTGAGGGAGTAGATATTTCTTATACCGGAAATAGTATATTGAAATTCGGAAAAATTTCTTTGCAGTACTATTCTTTTGTTTTGCTATCACATTCACATTTCTTTACAAATGTTATCGTTCAGCAAAGAATGCCAGATGTAATTTTGTTTCAAATAATAAAATTATGAAACATTTTATGCAACAGGTTTTCAGTGAGGTGCTGGAAAACCCTGTATTTGATCAGACAGCAATCGAAAAGTACTTTTCTAAGCAATATGTCCAGTTTGTAGACCATACCCAGTTAAATTATGAAGAATTCATCCTGCATATAAAAAAGCTTAAAGAAAAAGTAGCTGAACAAAAGCTCGAAATTATTAATTATGCTGAAAATGGGAATACTATTTTTACCAAGCATATCGCAACCTCTGTTTTAAAAGATGGAAGTACCGTTCTGCATAAGGTATTGGCAGAATTTACCATTCAGGATGGTAAAATTATACAATGTGATGAATTGACTTTCTTACTGGAGGGAAATTATTCGGCAAAGGGGTTAGGATCTGAAACCTAGAAAAATAGGAAGCTTCACGTTTCTTATATTAACAAATCTTAAAACAATCTTAATTTTCACTTCAACACTTTTTCCAAACAGACGTTTAAATTTGTTCCAATTTTTAATCTAATAAAAGAAAGTGAAGAAAATTTTTACATCCGTTTTGTTTTGTGCTTCTATTTTTTTCTATGCACAAACCGGTTCTCTTTCCGGAAACATTAATGACGACGCTAAGATTGCATTACCGGGAGCCAAAATATCTTTAAATCCCGGAAATATCTATACAACTTCTGATGAACACGGAAATTTTGTATTCCTGAATGTTCCTCCAGGCACTTATACCATGAAGATTGATTACCTGGGATATGGAGTGCATGAATATAATGTAAGCGTTGAGCCTGAAAAAAACACCCGTCAAAATATTGTTTTTGATAAAAAAGAAAACTCTATTGCAGAAATTGTGGTTTCGGGAGCTACTTTAAAAAACCAGGCAAGAGCCTTAAACAAGCAAAAAAATAATGCCAATATCACCAATGTGATTTCCTCCGACCAGATCGGACGTTTTCCTGATGCCAATATTGGAGATGCATTAAAACGTGTTCCGGGGGTTACTATCCAGAATGATCAGGGTGAGGCACGAAATCTTATTATCAGAGGCCTTGCCCCGAATCTTAATTCTGTTACCCTAAACGGAGACAGAATTCCTTCTGCTGAAGGTGACAACCGTAATGTACAGATGGACCTGATTCCTTCGGATATGATCTCTACCATTGAGGTTAATAAAACCTTAACTCCTGATATGGATGCTGATGCTATCGGAGGTTCTGTAAACCTTATCACAAGGGCTTCCCCTAACGGACAGAGAATTTCAGCAACCCTGGCCGGAGGATACAGTCCGATTCGCGAAAAAGGCAATTATACAGCAGGATTAGTCTATGGGAACAGATTTTTAAACAAAAAACTGGGTGCTGTATTCAGTTTTTCTTATAACAATAATAATTTTGGCTCAGATAATATAGAACCAGTGTGGAGTCTGGCTAATGATGCTGCACAAACAGCCTACATCAGCAAAATGGGTGTACGTTACTATAACGAGCACCGCATCAGGCATAGTTTTGATCTTAATATGGATTATGAATTCAATTCAAAAAATAAGATCTATGCTTCAGCGATGTATAATTTCAGGAATGATAAGGAAACCCGTTATGCTTTGGGATATAAAATAAAGCCTGTTTATAATGCTGATGAAACGGAAATTACAGACTGGAAAGGCAGTATTACCAGACAAAATAAGGGTGGAAATGCAGATAACGATAACACCCGTTTGGAAAAACAAAAAGTTCAGAACTACGCGTTACGGGGTGAGCATTTGCTTGGATCTAAAGTAGACCTTGACTGGTCGATGAATTATGCCATAGCCAGTGAAGATAAACCTCATCAGCGCTATATAGAATTTGAAAACAGCAAAATGAACTTCTCCCAGAATCTCAGTGATCCCGAAAATCCGGTTATCACCCCTCTGGCTGCAGATAATTTAGGAAGCTATAAATTAAGTGATCTTTCGGATGCCAACAGCTTTACTCAGGAGAAGGAGTTTGGCGCAAAAGTGAATGTACGTTTTCCTTTTTCTGTCATTGAAGATCAGAAAGGAAGACTCCGTACAGGTTTCCGTATGCGTCTGAAGGAAAAGGAAAGGGAAAATGACTTTTATGCTTTTCAACCGATCAGCAATATGGGAAGCCTTCTTTCTGTACCTACAGTATATCTTGATGGGCATAACTTCCAAGCAGGAAATTATATCCCGGGCACATTTGTTGATCCGGCATACCTGGGAAGCTTAGATTTATTTAACCTAGCTTTGTTCAATGGAAAGTCTAAGCCTGAAAAATTTCTTTCAAGCAATTATACTGCAAAAGAACAGATCTATGCAGGCTATGTCCGTTGGGATCAGGATTTCAATGATCAGCTTTCCATGATCGTTGGGGCACGTGTGGAAACAACAAAGATTGATTACACCGGGAATTACGTTATGAATGAAAAAGACCTGCTAGGGCAAATCAATAACACCAATACTTACACCAACGTGCTTCCCAACCTTTCTTTCAAGTATGTTCCGGTACAGGATCTTGTACTTCGCGCTGCATTTACTACAGCACTTGCCCGTCCGAACTATTACTCATTAGTCCCTTACCTGAACGTGATCTCTGAAGATGAAATCGTGGCAGCCGGAAACCCTAATCTGAAAGCCACTTACGCCTATAATTTTGATTTTATGGCTGAAAAGTATTTTAAGTCGGTGGGAATTCTTTCAGGAGGAATTTTTTATAAGAACCTTAATAATTTCATTTACACCTACTCCAAAAGAAATTATACAGCTGGTGACTTCGCTGCCGACTTTGCAGGACAATCCAACCCTATTCCTTCCGGTGAAAGCAACTGGAAGTTTACCCAACAGCGCAATGGTGATAATGTAGATATTTACGGATTTGAAGTCGCATTGCAAAGACAGCTTGATTTTATTCCGGGAGCATTCTGGAAAGGTTTTGGAGTGTATGTTAACTATACTTACACCAAATCAAAGGCGAAAGGCATTACTAATGAAGACGGTATAGAAAGAACGGATGTAGGACTTCCCGGAGCGGCACCCCATATGTTCAACGGCTCTCTTTCATGGGAAAACAAGCGTTTTTCAGCCAGAGTTTCTATGAATTATGCTTCTCATTATATTGATGAGCTGGGAGGAAAAGCTTTTGATGACCGGTATTATGACAAACAGTTTTTTCTGGATGCCAACGCTTCCTATAAAATTACCAGCCAGCTGAGAATTTTTGCTGAAGCCAATAATCTGACCAATCAGCCGTTAAGATATTATCAGGGAATCCAGAGCAGAACGGCTCAGGCAGAATATTACAGACCCAGATTTACCATGGGGGTAAAATTTGATTTTTAAAACAGTCATGAAGAAAATAAAATATTACATCATTGCTCTTTCAGCTTTTCCTTTTGTGATCAGCTGTACAGGGCAGAAAGAATTAGGAGAAAACCTTAAACCAAGCGTTATTACTGAAACCGTAGCTCATGATACTGATGATCCGGCCATATGGATCCATCCTGACGATGCTTCAAAAAGTATCATCATCGGAACGGATAAAGATACTGATGGCGGGTTGTATGCCTTCGATCTTAACGGTAAAATAATTCATAAAGTTTCAGGGCTTAAACGCCCTAATAATGTAGATATTGAATACGGTTTTACTGTAAATGGTAAAAAAAAAACGGACATTGCAGCGGTTACAGAAAGAGAAACCAATAAGGTAAAACTGTATAGCCTTCCTGATCTGAAAGAAGTGGGAGAAATTTCTGTATTTGAAGGAGAAACAGAGCGCGGCCCAATGGGTATTTCTATGTATAAAAACCCGGAAACAGGAGATATATTCGTTGTTGTCGGAAGAAAATCAGGTCCAAAAGACGGTTACCTCTGGCAATATAAACTTTCTGAGAAAAACGGAACCATCATAGGTGAGGTAGTCAGGAAATTTGGAAAATACAGTGGTTTAAAGGAAATCGAAAGCATTGCTGTAGATGATGAAAAAGGCTATATCTATTATTCTGACGAGCAGTTTGGAGTTCACCAATATTATGCAGATCCGGCGAAAGGAAATGAAGAGCTGCTTGTTTTTGGAAAGGGAGATTTCACTTCTGATGTAGAGGGAATTTCCATCTATCCTACGTCCCCACAGAACGGATATATTTTGGTTTCCAATCAGCAGAAAGATACATTTAATGTCTACCTCAGAGAAGATCCTGCAAAGGGAAAAATTGCTGAGATTCCTGTTTCTACCAGTGAAAGTGACGGTTCTGAAGTGACAAATATTAATCTGGGACCTAAGTTTCCAAAAGGAGTATTTGTTGCCATGAGCAATGGCCGGGTATTTCACTTCTATGACTGGAGAATGATTGAAGAAAGAATCAAAACGGTTATCAAAACCGCAGATCAATCCAAGTAAATAGGTTTAAACCATTAGCTTTAAGTAAGAATAATAGAATGATTTTAAATGATTCTAATATTCTTACTGTCTTATTATTTTTAACCGTTTATTTTTATCCCTGAATATGTTTCCTCAAAAATTCGGCAGTATAGGATGTTTTATTTTTCAACAGTCCTTCCGGAGTTCCTTCAAACGTAATTTCACCTCCAAATTTACCGGCCCCCGGACCTATATCTATAATCCAATCTGCCTGGGCAATAATATCTAAATTGTGTTCTATAACAATTAATGTATTCTTTTTATCCGTAAGAGTATTTAGAAAGGATAATAATTTACGCGTATCACTGGGATGCAGACCTGTGCTTGGTTCATCCATAACAATAGTCCGGTTACCGTGCTTCAGTTCTTTGGTGAGTTTCAGGCGTTGTCTTTCACCTCCTGAGAAACTGTCTAACCGTTGCCCTAGCGTCAGGTAATCCAATCCTAATTTTATCAGTACCTCAAAATGTTTAATGACAGATTCATCGGCAAAAAAGGATATGGCCTCGGAAACGGTCATATTCATGACTTCTACTATTGTTTTTTGATTGTAGTGATATTGAAGGACCTTATGATCAAATCCTGAACCGCCACATTCTTCACAGGGCTGTTCAATATCGTCCATAAATGCAAGATCTATTTTTTCTATACCCAACCCTCTACAGTTTTTACAGGCTCCTTCACTGTTTCTGCTAAACAGCTTCTCTGAAACATGATTGGCATGGGCAAAAAGCTGACGTACTGTATCCGATATATTTAAATAAGTAAGCAGGTTGGAACGGACACTGGCTGCAAATAAAGATTGGTCTATAATTGTCACATCAGGATAGAAATCCGGTAATACTCTATTGATCAAAGTGCTTTTCCCTGAACCTGCCACCCCCGTTATCACAGTCATCACCTCTGTCGGAATACCGACGTTTATATTTTTAAGATTGTACAGCCGGGCATTCCTGATCTTCAAATAGTCTTTTGGTTTTCTTGGATGTAGGTTAATAACCGGCTTTTCTGCAAAGTAAGATCCCGTTTTGCCTGCAGATTGCTTTAGCTCATTAAAAGTTCCTTCATACACCACATTACCTCCTTTTTTTCCGGATCCGGGACCCATATCAATCACCCAGTCTGCCATTTTAATAATATCAGGATCATGCTCTACAATTAAAACGGAATTTCCTTTATCTCTGATCTGTTCCATAATACGGATAATGTTCTGTAAGTCTTTCGGATGAAGGCCAATACTAGGTTCATCAAAGATATACAGCAAATCAACAAGGCTGTTCCCAAGGTTTCTCACCATTTTTATCCGTTGAGATTCTCCTCCGGAAAGCGTTTGTGTAGTTCGGTCCAATGTAAGGTACTGTAACCCGATATTGATTATATTTTGGAGTTTTGCGGAAAGTTCCTTAATGATGACGTCATACGTTTTTGATTCCAGCGAATTAATAAATTCAAACAATTCATCCATTGAAAGGGCGGTACAATCCGCAATATTTTTTCCTTCGATGGTACAGGACAGTATTTTGTCATTAAGCCGCTTTCCTTTACAGGATGGGCAGGTCTTTGTTGTGACAACATTTTTCAATGCATCTTTTCTCGTTATATTTTCTTTTGAATCTTTTTTTAGGAATGCTTTTTCTATTCTTGGAATAATCCCTTCATATTTTACCGTTTTCCCCCATTCTTTATGAGGATGTTTGGGTTTATGTTCTTCTGCATAAAGTAACATTTCCCATTCTTCGTCAGTAAAATCTTTCAGCTTTTTATCATTATCAAAATAACCGGATAAGGTGTATCTTGTCAGACGCCAGCCTCCCGGCTGAAAGGTCGGAAATCTGACAGCCCCTTCATGTAAAGATTTGTTCTTATCAATCAGAGTGGTAATATTCAAGGCCTGGATAAATCCCAGTCCTTCACATTCCGGGCACATTCCCTGTGGATTATTAAAGGAGAAAACATTGGAATAGCCTACAAAAGGCTGCCCCATTCTTGAAAACAACAGCCTCAGGGAAGCATACACATCGGTAGCTGTTCCTACGGTAGATCGTGCATTGCCTCCCAGTCTTTTCTGATTGATAATGATGGGAACATTCAGGTTTTCAATTTTATCCACGTCCGGGATTCCATAATGCTGTAAGCGGTTTCGTACAAAACTATTCTGGGTTTCATTAATCTGACGCTGGGCTTCAGCTCCAATGGTTTCAAATACCAGAGAAGATTTTCCAGAACCCGATACTCCCGTAAAAACAACCATTTTATTTTTTGGAATTTTTATGGAAATATTTTTGAGATTATTTTGCCTCGCATTTGTAATTTCTATATTTTCCATGGTATAATGATTACCTTTGTTAATAGTTAACTAAGTTAAGTATATTTCTCATGAAAGCTATTGAAAAAGAATTTTTTAACACATTTACTGATTTTCAATGCCTCATTCTTGCTCACATGAACAGAGGGGACATCAATGGAATAACAGCAGCTCATTATAATATTATGGAGTTTATTTTGAGGAAAGAAGGTGCTACAGGAAGGGAGGTATCCACTGCTTTTAATATAAGCCAGGCAGCTATTTCAAAGCAATTAAAATTTTTGATTGACCATGACTTTATGATCCAGAAACAGGATGAAACCGACCGCCGGAAATTTAATCTTTCAGTAACGGAAAAAGGAAGGTTTATTATTGAAAACTCAGAAACATTCCGGGAAAGTATCACCCGGCAGACTGCTGCCATATTAACATCTAGAGAATTGAAGAGTTTTAATGATCTGCTGGGCAAGGTTTTAAAGCATCTCAAGCTTTAAATTAACCAAATGCCATTTTAAACACAACTTCTTTCCTCTCTTAAAATAATCAATTCTCATTTCAAAACTTTGCGTTAAAGCATATTATTATTGGAAGAAGTCTTATGTCAGTTCGTTTTTTTAACGAAGATTATCCTAGTATAACTTTATATCTAAGGCTTCAGTTCTCTTACTTATATGTTCCAAACAGTCTGTCCCAGATAGAGGTATAAAAGCCAAAGTTTTTACTTTCATCCAAATGATGCTGGTTATGAAATCTGGTGGTTCCTATACAATATCTGTCAAATTTTGCAGGGAAAAACTCTTTGTTCAAATGCCCGATCGTCCCCCAAATAAGATTGAGTAACAAGTAGATTGAAATTGAAACAACAGAAAAATGATAACACATCAGCAAAATAAGCATCATCATTCCAAAGCCAATCGTTTCTAACGGATGGAGTACAAAAAGACTTAAGTAATTGGTGCTTATATGCTCATGATGTTTACCATGCAGCAGTTTATATACAAAGGGTAGATGAGCGGCATAATGAAAAAAATACATCAGCAGATCCATTACAAGAAGTAAAGCAATGACCTCTGATACTATCCCAACCGCCAATTCTCTATTTCCCACTTCAATCCAACCGTTTTTCCATAAAAACACCCCCAGTAAAAGTACAAGACAGTTGCAGGCAATCGTCAAAATACTAAGATAAAAATCGGATGCCGTAATGGGATGATTTTTTTCCTGAAGTCTGCTTTTAGGACATGTTTTCTCTATAAAAAGGTAGAGTCCAATAGAAAACAGATATAGGAAAACATTAATAATAAGGCTGAATATGATCCATTCCAGCCATGAAAAATGCCAAAATATCTGTAAATAGCCGGAAAGTTCAGTCGCATTAAAATTCATAAATATACCTCTGTCATCTTGATTGTATAAATGTATGAATTTCGTAAGAAAACAGGCAAAAAGCAGGTCAAAAATAATGGTTACATTACATCAGGATTATTTCTGTCTTGCTTTTCTTTTAAGCTCCCGGAACCTTATGGTCAGTCTTTTTCTTAAGTTTTCATGATACTCCCTGTAGTTTTTTATACTTTTCTCAAGGTTCTTTTTATTGGATAAATAATCTTCATACAGGCTTCCTAATTCTGAAATTTGCAGAGCAATATCAGAAGACCGGGATTCAGGATCTTCCAAAGCTTCCAATAAAAGACGGTAGTTTTCGATACGGCTGGTAATGCTTGTATGAAGTTGTGGTTCTATTCCCTGCATGATACTAATTTTTTATCTTATTATTTTTTAATTTTTTTTAAAGAAGATTAATAACAGTTTTTTATTCATTTTTTAATTTTTCCGTTTACTTTCCTTTTGCAGCAAAAGGTACATCACTTTGATACAGAATTTTTGTTTTGTTGTAGGATTCAGACTGAACCTGTTTTAAATAAACATGGGTTAAAGCTTTTGAAATTAAGGTTTCTCCGGGATCTCCCAATGGAAGTAATGGCAGCTGAGCGTATTCATTCACCTTAAAATGTGGGGAAATCCCATTGCTGTATTCCCCTGTACCGTTCGCATTGAAAACTTTATAAATAACCGGATGGATCTGCCAGGAAATCTTTTTGGGCTTCCTTTTGTCTTCCACTATAAACCCGGCCATATCTTTTCCTAAGGTAACATCTCCTATTTGTACAACCTGCAGATAGGGTTTCAGGTTATTGATTACTATTTCTGCGGCTGATGCAGTACTGTTTGAGGTAAGAACATAGAGTTTATTTAACCCTAATGAATTGGCATGCAATACATTAAAATCAAGCGCTTTAGGATCGTAAGAAATCTGTTGAGCAAAAGTTCTTTTGACTTCACCTCCGTTTTTATTTCCTTTAAAAATAATAAAGGGTGAACTGGCTGATATTCCTGCGGGAATTAATGCACAAAGTGCTGCGGCAGATGACACGGAACCTCCATAATTATACCTCAGATCAAGAATCAATTCCTGAACCCCGGCAGCTTTAAACTCTGCAAACTTCTGATGAAGCATAGGGGTCATCCCATCCGGAAAATCATAGATATACAGATACCCCGTCTTTTTACCGTTTTCATTAAAAATTTTAGATAACAGAGGCTGTTCCAAAGAATACCCATAATACACGGTGACATCCTTTTCATCGGTAACAGCTCCATTTTTCCAGCTTCCCACCTTAAGATCTATCACCGTTTGATCTTTCATAGAAGAAGTAATGGTTTCTGCATTGGCAGCCGTAACTGCTTTTCCATTTATTTTTGTAATAATCATTCCTCTTTCCAGACCGGCATTGAAAGCCGGAGAGTTGGTGAGGACCAGTTTGATCACTGTCACCACGTCTCCACTGGTAAGCTGGACCACGCTATAATCAAAGCCATACATATTTCGTATGGAACGCGGATACGTAGAGGAATCTTGTGTGTTAACAATAAAAGAAAACCTGTCCTGAGGGGATAACAGACTCTTAAAAAAATCTTTTACCGGAAGGTGATAATCCGGTTTGGCAGGCATCTGATCAGCCCAATAATAATACCTTTTCATGCTGTCCTGTACCCAGACATTCAGGGATTCTGTACTTCCGTCGGGGAAAACAGGCGCAGTTTCGTCATTATTGGTACACGAAACGAAAAAGGCTATAATAGCAATAAGCTGAAATTTCAAAAATTTTTTCATATATAATTACAGATATTCTGCGACATCAATGTCTCCCTTTACAAGCCATACTCCATTTTCCAATTTTTCCTGAAGTACAATCATATTGGCCCCCATATGTTGTTTTACGGTCACCTTAATCATTTCGGATCCTACATAAGGTTCTGTAGTTCCCGGTTTATATAATTCCAGATATACCGGAGCGGTAGCGCTGAATGAATTATAAATTTTCACCGCGGTAAAATCATCCTTTCCAATACTCTCGAATTCTGCCAGTACCACTCCATTTTCTCTTTTTAAAATGCCTTTTACATTGGTAAGTGATGATCCTGAAAATTCTCCCAGGTTAGGAAAAATAAATTCATATCCTACTTTCCCAAAATTAACCTGAGGCTTTACAGCATACGTTTGCAGGAAAATGCCGGGAAGATTAAAAAAGTATAGATTTTTATAATCTGCTATATTGTCATAGCTAATGGTATATTTTCTGATTTCGGCTCCTGTTTCATTATTATATATTCCCAGTTTGTTGGTTTCCCCTTCATCCAGTACAAACTGAAGCTGAGTTTCTATTTTATTGGTGTATGAAGTATTTCCGTTAATAGATACCGGAACTCCATTAAACCTCAGCTGAAGTACATCAGGTTTTGAAAATCCTTTAATGGTTACTTCTCCGGGTTTCTGTATTTTATCATACCTTTCCATTACAGTGTTGTCTGTACATGAAAACAGGATGGTAAAGAATAGTAATGCAAAGATCTTATTCATCTTTTTGAATTAATTATATCATTTAAACTTTAAAATATTGCCCCACCCGATGAGCAGGGCAATAGATAATTATAAAAAAACGGGTTGGATATGTTTCGGACAGCCTTTCAGTTAAAATGCTATCCATTATTGTCAATGTAAAATTTGATGGTCTCTTTAATGATTGTTTTTTTTAAGAGTTAACTTATTATTTTTTAATAAATTTCAATCGCTCTGTAGTCTTTCCGTCAGTAATTTCCGCGATATAAGTTCCTGCCGATAATCCTGCTACATTAATAGATTGGGAATACTGAGCTGTAATCACTTTTTGGGCTGTAGTATTGTAAATACTTACTACTGCTGTTTTTTCTTTCAATTCCGGGTTAAGCTTTAATTTCAGAGTTTCTTTTACAGGGTTCTCTGCTATTTGAGTTATATTTTTCTTTGTTTTTACATCCTTTGTTCCTAAAAATGCGCTGGCATAAATAGCCATTTCATCGATATTGATATTTTGGATATTATTACTGTTAGGTTTTCTGTTGGACCATAATCCGATATAGATTTTCTTTCCTGCAAAAGCAGAGATATCTACCAGATCCTGTACAAATTGGGTAAGATCTGTAGGGAAAGGATTATCAGATCCTCCTACTTGTATTTTATAAGGGCTTGGAAGCTCATTACCTGCAGTATCTACAGTCATTGCCTGGAAATCTGATAATTCAGGAACTGCTTTCTGAGGAGTACTTACATAGATATAAAGGTCTCTACCGAGCGTGGTATGGGTAGTTCTTTGTCTCCCGACATAGGCAGCAAGAGTGATGGTTCCTGCCGTATTTGACAAATCAATCTGAGGAGAAATGATCCAGTCATTTTCTGAGCCAAATCCTGTTGCGGTTCCTGTTGGAACCAGGTTAATGGAATGACGGAGAACACCTGCAGTTCCATATACCATAGAAGTACCATTGTGATAAATATTTTGTCCCTGAAGCCATCCATTGCTGTTGTTATTCAGATCATGGAAGGTCCATCCCTGAAGATCAGCAGGAGTATCAAAAGTATTTCCCCATACCAGGGTTTGTGCTGTAGCCAGCTGAGATAAAAACAGAACAGATGATAAAATTATTTTTTTCATGACAATTATTATTATAATTTTTTTGAGTAATAAAAAGCAAGGAATCAGCATACGCTGTTTCCCTGCTTTTAAAAATTTATTATTCTACAATAGCAAAATTGTATTTTGTCCAGGTTCCCTGGAAGTTTCCACAGTTTCTAGGTGAAACATTCCAAAGACCTTCGTTGAAGAATGGCTGGCTCATTCCCCATAATGCCGCTGTATTTCCTGTAAGAAGGTTAGCTGCCGGAATTCCTGCTGTACCTGCACCTGTCACAGAAGTTGTAAATCCATGAACCTGAATAGAGTTTAAAGTAGAGGCAGCAGAAAGCTGAGAACCTGTACCTTCTACTTTGATTCCCACTGGATAACCTGTTACTACAGCATTATTTAAAGTTAACTTACCGTTTCTTCTGATATGGATACCGTTTTCGTAGGCAGCTCCTTGTCCTGCATTACCATATTTAGCGCCAATGATCGTAAGGTTATTGATCACAGGATTTGTAATCAATGAAGTAGCTGTACCTGTTGCGTTGTTATCCAACTCAATACCGTTAGAATCAGGGCTTCCACCACTTACAGTATGTGCTGAATTGTAATCTGCCAGAGAAAGAGCACAAGTAATAGTTCCTGTATACCCATTATCAAAGTCAAAATTATCATCTTCAGCAGCAAAAGAAATTAGGTTTGAAGCATTTACTGTACCTCCAAAGAACTCAAAAGAGTCATCCTGACCGTAAGAAACCTGGATATGATCTAAAGTAGTTCCGTTTCCAACACCTCCTAATGATAAAGCATTCACTTCATTACCAGAGTTAGCTCCTACGAAATCGTACCCAGCAAACTCGATACGTACATACTTTAAGATCCCTGCATTATGAGAAGGATTGGTTCCTCCGAAATAATAATCACTTCCTGTAAGACCTTCAATAGTAGTGGTAGAAGGCACATTGGTAGGTGCATCTCCTAAAAGGATTACCCCTCCGAAATCTCCAGGAGTTGCAGTAGTGTCTTCGTTTCCGTCCAATAATTTGTAGCTGGTAAAAATAATAGGCTGAGATTCTGTCCCGGTAGCATTAATTTTACCTGTTTTTGTAACTACTAAAATTCCTGAACCTTCTCCTGAAGCGTTTGGTTTAGCTTTGATAAAAGTTCCAGGCTGAATAGTAAGGGTAGCTCCATTTTTAACAGCTACAGTACCGTCAAGCTCTATAACACCACTCCATGTAGTATTAGAAGTAATAGCACCGCTAACAGTAGTAACAGGAAGTGCAGAAGCCGTAAGATATTCCGCAGAAGTTGCTTTCATATCGAATGGTGTAGAAGAATCTGCTAAGTTATCGTGTTGACAAGCAGTAAGAGATAATGCAGCAGCTGCAATAAGAGTTAGTTTTTTCATTGTTATAATTTTTAAGAGATCCGGTGTTTATTTTATGGCCGGAAATTTTAATATTGAGGAATATCCGCCTCTATATTCCTGCGATTTGGTTTTTATTTCACCCTGCATCCCATGAGGAGCTGATCTGCCGGGGTTTCCTGTTTATCCGCTACTACCCGGAAAAATATAGTAGCGTTCGGTTTTTGGCTGATCCGGTACTGCTGTGCGCATCATCAGTATTGATCCGGTTCCTGTTCAGGATTCCGAAACCTGTACATTTCTATATCAAGAGCTCTTAACTTCTATCTTATCATTGATCAAAATGTATAATTCACACTCAGCCCGAATATTCTTCCGCTGTAGGCACGAAATAAGATTTTGTCAATATTTTTATCATATTTATTGGTAGCGCCCGGTAATAATTCCAGGGATTCCCTTTCTGTTTCCAGGCCGCTTCCGCCTCCACTTTTCTTTCCTGCATAGGAATTAAAATTGTTATAGTATTCTTTTACCCTGTTGAAAAGGTTTTTGACATTTAATTTAACTTCAAGGTTTCTGTTCTGAAGAAATTTATATGAGATCTGGGCATCTGCTACGGCATACGGCCGCTGTATTTCTTCCCCGTTATAAGAATAACCTACGGTAATATATTGATCACCTTTGGCGTTATACAGGAAGCTCAGTCCCAGTCTTTCATCATCATACATTAACCCTACATTATAAGCATAAGGAGTCTGCCCATACAGAGGCCTGGAAACTTCATAGGTGGCATCATGATCACCAGTTTTTTCACGGTCTTTAAAAGCAATTACTTTAGTGTCGTTATAGGTAAAATTTCCGCTCACAAAAAGATGGGATAATATGGAATTGGCTGCAATGAACCCCAGGTTTTTCCGTACTTCCACTTCAAGGCCTTTCAGTTTTGCATTTTTAGAATTCCCATTATACAGATACAGGTTTCCTTCATTAGAAATATAGCCCTCACGTTCAATGGGGTGGTCTAAATTTTTATAGTAAATTCCTGCAGAAAAAATCTCTCCTAATCCCGGAAACCATTCAAATTTAAAATCATAATTATTGACTACAGAAGATACCATTTCTGTATTGTAAATCTGACCGTTGGCTATTGGGTCAAAATAGGGCAATCCTGTTCTTTCATTAAACTGGGGACGGATCACGGTTTTATTATAGGCCAGTCTCATATTGATTTTATTGGTGGGACTGTAGGTAAAATTGGCAGAAGGCATCCATTGCCAAGGTTTATCATCAACGCTAGGTTTGTTTACATTTCTGGCATCTTCAGTATCGAGTTGCTGAGAAATAAGATCATATTTAAAATATTCTGCCCGTAATCCCCAGACCAATCTGAATTTGTTCCTCCAGCGGTTATCAAACATAAGATACATGGCATGCTGCTCCACTTCACCTTCATATTTATCATTTTTATAGAGAGGCCTGGTCTGCCATCCAATCCCACCGGGAACATAATGAGAGCCATTAAACCAATCGGAAAGAGCACCGTACATCTGTAATATTTTACTGTTCGGGACGTTCCTATTCGGATCTACTCTCAATAAAAATTTTTGCTGTTGGTTGGTATTTGTTTTGGATGCACCGGCATACCCTATTTTGATATCATTTTTAAAGGTTTCTCTGTCTAAATTCCATTTGAATGAAGCTCCATAATTATAATCTGTTTCTTTAGTACCAATATATCCCCTGGCAAAATCACTTGAAGAATTATTGACCTCATGATAGCTTAAAATCTCACTTCCTATAAAATTATATAAACTCTGATGCAGTGTATAATCTTTTGTATCCGAAGACACCCCGGTTCTGGCAGCAAACCAGCTGATCTCCATATTTCCAAGCTTGTGATTACCTTCCAGCTTATTCTGCAGGAACATCTGGTAAACAGGATAATTGGTGTTTCCTGTAAAAGGTTTATCCAACGATTTAATTTGCGAAGGATCATTGTTTGGAATAACACCGTTATAAAAATAATTATAGGAAGTTTCCGCATTGGAAGGTAAACCACTTCCACTTGTATATTCATTCCAGCCCGTAATCCGGGTCAGGGTATTATCATAAATATGTGTGTAGGAATTACGGAAGGAAATTCTGCTTTTATTAAGCTGCAATCCAAAATTCAGCATCCCTGCCAGCGTAGAATTGTAATTGTAAGAAGCCCCCGTATTTTTAAAATTATAGAAAGGAATCTGCCCGTTGGCATCAAGAGGTCCGGTAGTATCCAGCCAGTTTCCTCTTCCCGTATGGTCGATATCCAGTTTATTCTGTTCATTTTTAATGATAAAGGCGCCTGCAAAACCCCATTTATTATTGTTTTTAAGAGCATACGTTCTTCCCAGTGCCATCTGTATATTAGACCCCATATCGCCTCTTGTCTTATACGTCGTAAAATTATCATTGACGAACTGTTTAGACTGTTCGAAAAACAATGGGTTGTTTATACCCATCGCCTCGAGGCCTTTCGGGAAGTTTCTTGTTCCGTCATCATATCCGAAATAATCATATTTTCCCCGTTTCCGGGTCAGGAATTCTTTAAATGCTGCCTGATCATTGTAAGAAGTTCCCAATGTAACGGTAGTGAAGTTTTCGTTGGGAATATCTTTGGTTCTTACTTCTACATACCCTCCTGCAAAGCTGGCATTCATATCCGGGGTTGCAGATTTACTCACCACTACACTTTCCACCATGGCGGTAGGAATAATATCGAAAGAGAAATTCTGGTTATAAGCTTCTGTGCTGGGCAAATTGATCCCATCCATAGCAGCGGTATTCCAGCGCTCTCCCATTGACCTTACCACTACATATTTGTTATCTATAGTCGTGATTCCAGTGACTCTTTTTAAAGTTCCCCCTACATCACTGTCCGGAGTTTTAGAGATCTGTTCCGCAGAAATTCCGTCACTCATCTGGGCTGCTTTTTTCTGTTGAGCCAGTAATCCTGCCTGCGTATCTGCTTTACGGGTAGCTGTTACCACCACTTCTTTAATGTCTGTAATTTTATCGGAAGCCGTATTTAATGCAAATGAAACCGTATTGGTTTCCTTATTGGTAACGGATAGCTTCTCTACCCTAAGTGTATTATATTTAGGGGCTTTTATCATAAGAGTATAGATTCCTGACGGAAGATCTATATTAAAATCCCCGTTATTATCCGTGGTTACGGCTTTCTGGGCGCTACTTACTTCTGCTCCGGCAATCGGGTTTCCCACTTCATCAACAATTTTTCCTGAAATACGTCCGTTTCCCGGTACAGAAACAGCTGAGCCGGCATATTGTATTGAAATAAGGTCGCCATGCAGACGGAATACTACAGGAAGTCCGCTGGTAATATCTTTCAGACAGCTGTTGATAGAACTGTTTTCACATTTTATTCCTTTTACCTTCAGCTCTTTGATATCTGTTTTTGAGTAGGCCAGTCTCATTCCGGTTTTTCCTGCAAATTCTTCCAATACTTCAATTAACGGTCTGTTGGTAGGAACAGAAAATGACACTTTCTGAACCAATTCCTGTGCTTCTGCTGCTACAGTAAAAAATAACGCTGCTATGGTAAAACCACATTTCAAACTTTTCATACGTGAGTGTTCTCTTTTAAATTAATGGTTATCTGATTATTTGTTTTTTGGTGATTATCTTTTTTATTTTTTCAAAATATAGATGTTGTCTTTTTTCTGTACTTCCAATCCCAATATGAAAGCCAGTGATTCAATATTTTCACCCACTGTTCCTCCTGTAAAATCTGCGGTAATCTTTTTATCTTCTGCTTCTTTAGGGTAATAAATCTTTGTACTGTAATTGCCTTCCAACACTGCAATGACCTCCTTTAGTGCAACATCAGTAAAGCTTAAAGACAGCAGTGCCGGAGTCTGTTTATTCAGGGTTCCGTCCGGAGCAAATGAAATAATGGCAGTAGTACGGGCTACTCCGAAGTTGGTCCACTTCTGATTGGGCTTCAGGTAAGAATCGGGAGCACCTGCAGAAGAGACGGCCACTTTTCCTTCATAAAGGTCCACTGCTTTTTTCTTTCCGGATTGTGAGATTTTGAATACCGTTCCCAATACTTTTGTACTGAAACCTTCAGCCTGAACTATAAAAGGATGAGCTTTTGATTTGGCTACAGAAAAAACAGCATCTCCTTTCAAATCTACAATCCTGGTAGATGCCGGAAACGATGGATCCACACTAAGCTCAGCTCCCGGCAGCAACGTTACCACAGTTCCGTCTGAAAGATGTACCGTTTTATTTCCAGCCCCTGCAAGGTAAACATCATGTTTAAAGAATGTATTATAGGTAAACCAGCCTCCCAATGACAAAAGCAAAACAATAACAGCTGCAACTCTGTAGGCATACTTTTTAAAACTTCCGATATGCCTGCCTTTTTCAATAGGTATAAAATAATGTTCCAGCGCAGATAATACCCTTTCTTTGACTTCTTTCATATGAATGGGATCCAGCTCTTTTTCTGCATGGATTTTCCATTTCTCTATAATTTCACTTTCCTTATCAGAGATTTTTTCCTCCGAAACTTCCCGTGCCCAAAGCCTGAAAACAAAGGCTTCAATATTTTTATATTTAAAACGTTTCATAAAATAGTTCATCGTATTCACAGATACTTCTATCTATAAGACGGTGAAAATGGAAAACTTCCCCAGGGCATTCTTAATATTCTATTCACATTAGCCTTCTATTACTTATCATTTTTAATATTTTTTACATTTATTCAACATTAGATTCATATTTAAGCTCTGATCTTCAGAAATATTTAACCTTACCATAACTAAAGTTCATAAAAAGTTAATTTTCCTTTAAGTAATTTTGTTTCAACAATATGAAACTAACAGACACAGCTTTATTAAAGAAAATAAAATCAGGAGACCGCCCTGCATTTACGCTGTTGTATGACCGATATTGGGATAGTTTATACCGCTTTGTTTTTGTACGGACCAAGGATAAAGAAGTTTCCGAAGAGCTGCTCCAGGATTTATGGATGAAAATCATTGAAAATACGGATACCATACAAACAGATGAGTCAGAAAGTGCAAAAGGATATCTGCTCCGCCATCTTCACTACCGGATCATTGATTATTACAACAGCTATAAAAAAGCTCCTCCCATCCTGAGTATTGATGAAATTGATTTCCCTCTGGAAACATATCTGACAGATACTGAGTATTTTGAAATTCTTGAAGAAAATGAAATTTCTACATTATTATCCATGATTGATGATGTCGTTTCGCAACTTCCCTCCACAGAGCAGCAAGTCTATGATATGAGGATCCGGAGAAATATGTCGGTGAATGAAACAGCAGAAGCTTTAGGAATAAGCAATAAAACCGTTAGTAATAAATTAAGCAAAGCATTGGGTGAAATCCGGGAAAAACTGAATCCTGAGTATCAGTCTTCTAAAAAGCTGGTGTCTATCCTTATGCTTATGGAAATGATGACAAGATATTAATTAAGTGAATAGTCAATTTGCTATGCAGTCAATGCTCAATTATGTGCGCCTTATAAATTCATAGCAGAGCGGATTTACATTTTCACTATATCGTCAATTAATTGCTGATCTTGTACACGCAACGCTGACCCCCTGAAATAATATGATCTACCCTTTCTACGGTATAGTTTTTTCCGATCAATGATTGAAAATTTGATAATTCAGCCCGGCAAAACCCCTGGCACTCGGTGGCTGCAGCACATATTGGGCAATGGTTTTCAGTCAGGAAATAGTCATGCCCTTCTTTTTTCCATTCTGCCATATACCCTTCATCACTGCGGACCTTTACCAGAATTTCCAACCGTTGTTCAAGAGATTTTGATTTGGCAAGTGCTTTTTCATACCGGTTATGTGTGTTTTTTTCGCGGTCACTGATCAATAAGTCTAAAGCATTTTCACCTAAAAGATTCTTTACAGACTTTAAAAGCTGGACGGTAACGTCGGCATGGGTATCCGGAAACCGACCCAATCCTTTTTCGGTGAGTGTATAATAGGTAGATGGACGGCCAACTCCCTCACTTTTTACAGTGGATTGAATCAATCCTTCCTGGGCAAGGTTCAGCAAATGCTTTCTCGCACCCTCTTTTGTAACAGTCAGTTCTTCAGCAATAAGATGTGAAGTTGCCTCTCCCCTCATCTTTAGAAACATCAGGATACGATCTGCTGCCGACTTTTTCATTTGACAATATTTAGGTTGTTTTATTTTTCAACAACAAAGATAGTCATTTTCTATAATCTCAAATAAACAACAATAAAATATTGATTTAAAACATATTATTACAAAAGTATGTCAACTCTATAAAACAACTAAAAAGTTGTTTTATTAAAATATATGTTTACCTTTGTGATACAATAATCAAAAAAATAAATACAATGAAACTGTTTACACTACCTCAGCTTTCTTATGCTTATGACGCTTTAGAACCTTTTATCGATAAGGAAACAATGACCATCCACCATCAGCGCCATCACCAGGCATATGTAGATAATCTGAATGCAGCCCTGGAACAAACCAGTGAAGTCAATCCTGATCTGGATTCACTATTACAAAGAATCAGCGAATATAGTCCGGCTGTAAGAAATAATGGTGGTGGGCACTATAATCATTCTTTATTTTGGAAAATTATTTCCCCGTCACCAAAATTAAACCCTGAAGGCCCACTGAATGATTCTATTACTGCAACATTTGGAAGCCTTGAAAACCTTAAAACAGAAATGAAAAAAGCCGGACTGGGTCAGTTTGGTTCCGGATGGGTTTGGTTATACATGAAATTCAACGGGTCCCTGGCAGTAAGCTCTACCCCTAATCAGGACAATCCAATGATGGATGTTTTATCAATGAACAGAGGCTTCCCAATTCTTGGAATAGATGTTTGGGAACACGCTTATTATCTGGCTTATCAAAATAAAAGAGCAGACTACCTTGATTCATTCTGGTCTGTGCTGAATTGGTCTGCAGTAGAGAAAAAATATGAAGAAGCCCTTTTAAAAATAAGATAATTGATTACAGAAGATTATGGAAACTTTCATCAATAAAGCAGAAGCTTCAGGCATTATTGCTTTAGATCTTTTAGATTATAAACCTACTACAGAAATTGTAGAACTGGATATCAAGGATTATCTTTTTATGGGAATGGTTGTCAAAGAGAAAGAATTTAAAGAATCAATTGCAGCAATCGACTTTTCCGTGTACAACGAAAAAGCTGTCGGAATCATCTGTTCCACCGATGCTATCATTCCACCATGGGTATATATGTTCCTAATGGAAAAGTTATCACCTTATGCCGTTTATGTAGATCTAAACAATGCCGAAGCTGTTCTTCTTGATCTTTGGAAACGCCGTCTCACTTATGCAGACCTGAAGCATTATAAAAACCAGAAGGTAGTTGTCCGGGCAAGGGCTGACCATGATTCTTCGCTCTATTTACTGGCTGCCGGACTTCTGAAACCTCTTGTTAAAAGCCTGATGTATGGAGAAATAGGGCTACCTAAAGTAATTTTCAAAACATAAAACAAAATGAAAGCACTCATATTCAACGGATCACTGGAAAGAAGAGCGGAATCCACATCAGGACATATTTCCAATTATTTTGCAGATCATCTGAAAACGATGGGAATTCAAACTGAAATTTTCACACTCGCTGATTCCGGGATTCCTTTATTTGATCTCAGTCTTACCAAAACACCCTTGGCTGTGGAGCGAATGGCTCAACTATTTACGGATGCAGATCTTCACATCTGGCTCGCTCCCCTATACCATGGAAGCATTCCCGGAGTTATGAAAAACTGCCTGGACTGGCTTGAAGTAACAGCCGGCAGATATGAACCTTACCTTACAGATAAAACGGTTGGCCTGATATGCTGGGCCGACGGACTGCAAGCTATGCAGGGAATCAATGCAATGGATGCTATTGCCAAATCACTAAGGGCCTGGCCATTGCCGTTCAGCGTACCTATCGTCCGGTCCGCCTTATTTGACAGTGACCATAAGACAGAAATTTCACCTTTATATTCGGGAAAGTTTGACAAGCTTATCGGCATTGCCACTTCAAAAAGAATAGAAAGAACTACAATAGATCAATCATAACATGATAGAACAAACAGCAGATTAGCCAGCCAGATCTACTTAAACGCAGACATGGATGGACTTGCTGTGAAGATTGCTAAAGATTAACAGCTTCAAAATAAAAGTTTGCACAGTTTATGATGTATAAATTACTGAAACTGTTTTAATTAAGTTTGTAGGGGATTTCTAAAACAGGACAACGTTGAAGAAATCCCTTTTTAAACATATAAATAATAAAAAAAATGGCCATAAAAATAACGGATGCCTGTATCAATTGTGGAGCCTGCGAACCTGAATGTCCCAACTCAGCCATTTATGAAGGAGCTATAGACTGGCGCTGGCAGGACAAGACAAAACTTTCAGGCAGAGTAACATTTCCTGATGGTACTGAAGCTGATGCCAATGCCTTTAATCCCGCTGTATCGGATGAGGTATATTATATCGTCTCTGGAAAATGCACCGAATGTAAAGGTTTCCATGAAGAACCACAGTGTAAGGCTGTATGTCCGGTAGACTGCTGTGTTGATGATCCTGATCACCGTGAATCGGAGGAAGTTCTTTTGAACCGACAGAAATTCATGCATGGAACCTGAGCTGTATATACCGTTTACCACTACAATTCATTTTTATAACATTATTTAAATTTCTTCTAGCTGATACTTTTTTTAAAACAAAATTCAGAACCATCAAAGACAGGGATCGTGAGTATTAGAATCAAAGAAAATGAAATATAAAATTTCAAATAAATAAGGCGAGTTAAAACCCGCCCTATTTATCAATCATCCACTGGTTTTATCCAAATTTTTTGATATTATTTTGTCTTAATCTCAGTATATATTTTTTGAGTAAATGGAGTCTTTATACCGAGCTCAGCTCCATATTTTAAAATTGCTCCTGCAAATAATTCCAGTTCATTATCTTTTTTCCCGGAATGAATATCCAGCTGTAAAGAAGTTGGGGTTTCAAAAGGAAATGTAGATGCCTTGGCAAAGGTTGCCTCAATAATATCGTCCTGCAAAGGAATTTCCTTCTGAACGGCAATCTGTTGTATTTCTTTCATGATTTCAGAGGCTTCAACTTTCTGCTGCTCATCGGTACACACTGTTCCGATAGATGAATTATGCTTTGCAGTTACCATTCCAAAGCTGGCGATAAAGAAAAACTTGGTCCAGATATCCGTTAACGAGTTGTCTTTAAAATCAAAATCAATTTTACTTTCTTTCAATAGATCAACTATCCAGTTCACATCGCTGGAAAAATGGTCAGGATCCCTACCCACGATCATTCTACCGGCTTTTCCCTTATGTTCTACCGTTCCCCTTTCTTTAATATGGGAAGCTACGTAAATACAGGTTGGCAATACCGTATGATCAGGGATTACCTGTCTGATCCTGTCATAAATATCAGCTCCGTTCATCATCGGAAGCAGTACAGTATCTTCGGTAATGACTTCTTTAAGCTGCCTGCAGACATTTTCAAGGTCATATTCCTTGACACAGATCAGCACAAGATCAGGATTTTTTATATTACTGATATGCTGCTCTACAGCATCAGGATGCGTGCTGTTGTCAGGGTGTTCCGGAGACACTAAGATCAGTCCGTTTTCTTTTACCTTCTTATAGGTTTCTCCCCTGGCCACAAAGGAGACTTTATATTTTCCGGAAATTTCATTAGCCTTATTTATTTTAAATCCAAAATAACCGCCTACACCTCCTAATCCAACAACAACAATATGTTTTTTATTCATGAAATTATTTTTAGCAAAGATCAGGGATAAGGTATGAAATACCACTTGACAAATGAAAAGAAATTACTTTTTATGGATATCTCTTCTGATCCTGCTCAGCGAACTGTCTTTAATTCCCAGATAAGAAGCAATTACTTTCAACGGAACATGCTGAAATATATTGGGATCTTTCTTCATCAGATTGAAATACCTTGTTGAAGCCTTTTGGCTGGCCATTTCTATCAATCTGTCATGAATATGATAATAGTTAACCACGAAAAGAAGCCTGCTGAACTCTCTGAATTCCGGGATATTATGAAAATTATGTTGTACATTTTCTAAACCTGTCGCCCAAAAGCTACAGTCTGTCACCGTCTGGTAAACTTCCTTGGTGGGCTGTTGCCTGAAAAAGGATAAAAAGTCATTCACAAAACACGGCGCCGCATAAATATTAGTCGTAATTTCTTCATTATCTTCATTTAAAATATAAGAACGGACATAGCCTTTTTCCAAAAAATAAGTTTTGGTGCTGATGGTATTTTTATCCAGCAAAATGGTATTTGCCTTTAAATCAAAATGACTAAAGGTTTCTGTAATTTTTTCAACCACCTCTTCTTTGATACTGAATAAGGAGTGAAAATAATTGTTGATTGATGATTTGTCCATTCAATAAATACTCAATACGAACATTAGGTATTCGGCTAAAGCAAAAGTAATACTTATTAAAGAAAAGAATGCAGTGAGCTTAAAATATTAAAGTTTTTATTAACCACAAATCGAAGATTTGACGTAGTCAAAAGTCACAAAGTTTCTTGAACACCTAAGATTTTTTTTAGTTAATATCATACTGCTGAAAAGTACACATAAGTTTTATGAAAATCTCTGATTTTCTCCTAAAGTGAACTTACTTATATGCAATGATTTTTACACTTGCTTAAGTGAGCTAAAGTGTTAAAATATATGGCATTAAGGTTCTTTTATACGATGTAGTAATAAAAATCTGCTTGATTTGCTGAATCAGCGAGAGAAATATTAACCACAAAAGTCATAAAAGATTTAAACACTTAATAAAGCTGGGAAAATAAGCTCACATAAGTTTTTAAAAAATCAAAGATTTTTTTGCTTAAGAATACTTTTATTTTCAATCCGTTTAAACTTAAAATAACTAAAGTGTTTATAGCTTTTTACTCAGATTTTGTTACTAAATTTTTAATTAGTTTAAACAGGCTTATTATTAAAACCACCCCGTCAAAAATTCTTTGAATTTTCACCACCCTTCCAAAGGGAGGTGAATACGTAAACGTAAGAGTCTTCCCGTTTTCCAATATCTATTACGGTATAAAAATTCAACAAATTGGCTTCTGGCTGTCCATTTTTTGTATCTTCATGTGCTGAAAGCTTATTAAGAACAATCATGGGTAATGACTTCCATTATAACTTCATAGAACCGGATCAGGCAATTGCCGATTTTGTAGAAAATCTGGGGACATTTCAAAATCTTTCTGGCGAACCTAAGGAAGTTGTTATCATTCCTGACGGGCGGGTTGATCTATTTTTCATGCAATCGCCGGCTGAACCTTTTTGTGTTACACTTCTCGGTTTGGAGACCTATCCGGAGCAAAGAGAAATACCTTCGAAAACTACTGCTTTTGTGGTCAGTTTTAAGCCTATCGCTGTGGAATATATTTTAAATACTTCTATTGCCGATGTATTAAATAAGGGAAAAGTACTTTCCGATGATTTTTGGGATTTTAAAGCTGAGGATCTATATGATTTTGAGCTTTGCTGTAAAAAAGCAACGCAAAAAATAAAAGAACTGCTGCCTGAAAAAACAGATGAAAGAAAACGGAAACTTTTTGAACTTATTTATCTATCAAAGGGTGAAATGAGCGTGAAAGATCTTTCAGAAAAAACAGGCTGGAGCAACCGTCAGATCAACCGCTATTTTACAAAACAATTAGGGTTATCCTTAAAAGCCTATTCTACTATTTTACGCTTCAGAACTTCACTGGAACATATTGCACAGGGGAAACTCTTCCCTGAGCTCAATTATACAGACCAAAATCACTTCATCAAGGAAATTAAAAAATTCTCAGGAGTTGCCCCCAAAGAATTATCCAAAAACAAAAATGACCGATTTGTACTATTATCCGTGTTGAAAGGAAAATAAATTTGCATTGTATAATTTAAATTAACAATGCTGATAGACAATACATCAATAGCCATCGTTGGGGGCGGTCCTGCAGGACTTACCCTGGCAAGACTTTTACAATTGAAAAACGCAAACGTAAAAGTATATGAAAGGGATTATAATAAAAATGCACGGGTAAAAGGCTCTCCTCTCGATATGCATGAAAATTCCGGGCTGGCGGCCTTACGTAAAGCTGATCTGTTGGATGAATTCAAAAAGACATTCCGTCCCGGTGCAGATAAGACCCTTATTATGAATGAACAGGCTGAAGTATTTTTCAGCGATCATGAACTAAAGCCTGAGGAAGATTTCGGAGCTGAACACTTCCGTCCGGAAATAGACCGTGGGCCCCTAAGAAATATGCTGCTGGAGTCCTTACAACCTGAAACAGTAGTTTGGGACAGCCATTTTTTATCGATGGAGGCTTGGCAGGGAGGCTGGATGCTTCATTTCAAAAATGGCACTTCCGCTTATGCTGATCTTGTGATTGCAGCAGATGGTGCCCATTCTAAAATACGTCCTTACCTCACAGAAATTAAACCTGTTTATTCCGGAATTATCATGCTTGAAGGTAATGTTTCGAAGGAAGCATCCCCACATATTGATGCACTGATCAAAGGAGGTAAAATAATGGCTTTTGGAAATTCTAAAAATATTCTGCTTGGTCAGAAAGGCAACGGAGACCTCGGATTTTATGCCAGCTTTAAGGCAGATGAAAACTGGAGTATACACAGTGGCCTGGACTTTTCGGATAAGCTACAGGTTTTGGAATGGTTTAAAACAGAATATGCTGAATGGAACAACATCTGGGATGAATTATTTGAAAATGCCCAGACTCCTTTTATTCCACGCCCGATCTATTCTATACCTTTGGACCAGACCTGGGAAGCAATGCCTAACTTGACTCTGCTGGGTGATGCAGCGCATGTGATGCCTCCCTTTGCAGGAGAAGGCGCTAATATGGCCATGCTGGACGCTTTGGAGCTTAGTGAATGCCTTACAGACAATACATACCCTACTTTACGGGAAGCTATTTCTGCCTATGAAATCAATATGCGCAAAAGAGCTGCCATTGCCACCCGGGAATCCCTTGAAAATGGTGAACAGATGCATTCTGAAAAAGCCCTGGCAACCATGCTGGCATTTTTTAGCGGACACTAAACCAGCCTAAAAGCTTATTCAACATTCAAATTTTGAGGAAGTACCATCAAAAACCTGTAAAAAATAGTTCACAAAAACAGCCTGATGAAGCCATCAGGCTGTTTTTATGTCAGTATTACTCCAAACCATCAAAAAAATGATAGATATCTGTTTCTGTTGGGATATGGAGTCTTTTTCTGATCCGGTATTTTTTCTGCTGAACAGTCCGGTGTTGGATGAGCGTATAAGCAGCAATTTCTTTGGATGTAAAATGTAATTTGATCATTGCGCAGAATGTAAGTTCAGAAGTTTCAAGATTAGGATTGATATTTAAAAGTCTGTTGATAAAGTTCGGATAAGTTTCTTTAAACCGGTTAAAAAATTCAGGATCATTTTTCCTTGCCAATTCTAGAATTTCGTCCTGTTTATTGCTATCTACTCTGGCTTTTAATTTTTCAGTTTCCGTTGTAAGCGCTTCTTTTTTCTTTCGCAGTAAGTCTACAATTCTCCAGGTATATATTCCCACCACAGAGAAACCAACAAACGATAAAAGGATCACCCATTGTATATTTTTATCATGTTGTTCGGTATCTTTTTTTGTCTCGCTAATAAAAGACTCCATATCCTGATTAATCGTTTTTAATAACGCAGCATTGGTCTTATTTTTTGCATTAGCAAAAGCCTGGAGATAAAAATAGGCATTGACATCATCATTTTTCTCCTTATGCAGCCATTTAAAATCATTATAAATATATTTGGTATAATAGGTATAAACATCTCTTGTTTTTTTATCAATTTCTAAAGCACGTTTAAGATTTTTTTCTGCTTTATCATACTGTTTATCCCAAATATAGCATTCAGCTAAAATAGTATGGGCAGTAAGGGCATCAATATCCATTGCCTTTTCTTTATCCGGATCATCAACTACTTTTCTTAAATATATTTCAGCAGAATCCAATCTCTTTTCACCCCATATATAATGTTCTCCAAATATTACATTCAAACGTCTTGAATCATTCAATAATCTGGCTTTATGCAAATAATATAAAGATTTATCAGCCTGTTTGCTAATATCAAGGTAGGCAGCCTTGTTTGTATATATTTCTGACAGTAATTCTTTTTTGAATGGGGATTCATCGATTCTTTTTGAGTAATCAAGTGCATAACTATTATATTCGAGCGCTCTATTAAGTTTATGCATCTCTACATTCAACTTGCTGTAATTATTATAAAATATTGCTTTATGAAGATTACTTTTTGAGTCTTTTAAAATTTTTTCGGCCTGATTAAAAAGAACATCCGCTTGCTGATAATTTTCTGTTGACGTATTTATTTTTGCTAAATTCGTATAACACAAAGCTTTACCTTCCTGGTAGCCTATTTTATTAGCTTTTCTATAATAGTTTGTATTCAGGTTAACGAGAGAATCATATTCTCCTAAAAGCCTGAGCCTTTCATTTTCATGTAATAGAGGAATATCAAAACTTTTGTCATACTTCTTATAATTGCGAGTACATGAAACTAAAATAATGAGCAAAATAAATAGAAAAGGACGAATCATAATACTTTTTAATTTTTCATGTATAAATTACAATTAAAAAGTGGTTTTCATATATTTTAACCTTATTATTACTCTTCTCATTTCACAATGAATAAAACTCTTTTTTAAAATTCATCTGACGGCATATAATTTTTTTACCCCAACTCATCAAAAAAATGATAGATATCTGTTTCTGTTGGGATATGGAGTCTTTTTCTGATTCTGTATTTTTTCTGCTGAACGGTCCGGTGTTGGATAAGCGTATAAGCAGCAATTTCTTTGGAGGTAAAATGCAACTTGATCATGGCACAGAATGTAAGCTCAGAAGTTTCAAGATTAGGATTGATACTTAAAAGCCTGTTGACAAATTTTGGATAAGTTTCTTTAAACCGGTTAAAAAATTCAGGATCATTTTTCCTTGCCAATTCTAGAATTTCGTCCTGTTTACTACCATCTACTCGGGCTTTTAATTTTTCAGTTTCCGTTGTAAGCGCTTCTTTTTTCTTTCGCAGTAAGTCTATAATTCTCCATGCATATATTCCCAGCACAGAAAAGCCTATAACCGATAAAAGGATTACCCATTGTATCCCTTTATCATGGCTTTCAGTATCTTTTTTTGTTTCGCTAATAAAAGACTCCATATCCTGATTAATTGTTTTCAATACTGCGGTATTGATTTTATTATTTGCATCAGCATAAGCTCTTAAATAAATATACGCTCTTTCTTTATCTCCTTTTTGCTCGTATACACGTCTAAGATCATTATAGATAAATCGGGTGTAATTAGCGTACACATTCCGTATTTTTTTATTAATTTTAAGGGCCTGCAGAAACATCTCCTCTGCTTTATCATACTGTTTGTCTGAAAGATAATATTCCCCAAAAACTGTAGTGACGTAAAGTGCTATAACATCCTTTCTCCCCCGTTTTTCAATAGCTGTATATGCTCTGAAAATATGAGTATAGGCAGAGTCTGAGTTTTTATACATATAAATATAATCACTTATCATAGCATCTGCGAAACCCGAAGCATCCAGTTTTTTAGCCTTCTGAAAATATTCTAATGCTTTTTCATACTTCTTTTTTTGAATGTAATACTCTCCCTGTCTAAAATAAATATTGAAAAGAATATCATTTTTTAACGCTGAGTTCTTACTTTTATATATGAATCCCATTGCTGCATTATTATATTCAAAAGCTTTATCAAGTTTTTTAAGCATCGAATTAAAACGGCTGTACACGTTATAAAATCTAGCTTTATGAATATAATCTTTTGAATCTTTTAAAATACCATCAGTATGATCAAAAAGGACCCGTGCTTTCTGATAATTCCCCAGTGTCATATTCAGCTCAGCCATATTGATATAGCATAGGCTTTTACCTTCTTCATAGCCCATCTTATTAGCTTTTCTGTAATATTCTGTATTAAGACTGACAAGCGAATCATAATCTCCAGATAGCCTGAACAACTCATTTTTTTCCCATAAAGAAATATCAAATTTTTTTTGATCCTGTTCTCGGGAATACTGATTGCACGAAAACAAAATAATTAATAAAACAAAAAGAAGAGAACGGATCATCATGTTTTCTAATATTTTCCAGTATAATTATGAGTAAAAAAATGTTTCATAGATACCCAATATTTACTCTTTACATTTTTATTTGTGTCACAATGGATAAAATACTTTTTTAAATTTATCCGACAATTTAATTATTATTCTTTTTACTATAATCCATCAAAAAAATCATAGATGTCTGTTTCAGCCGGAATATTCAGCCTTTTTCTAATCCGGTATTTTTTTTGCTGAACCGATCTGTGCTGCACAAAAGTATAATCAGCAATCTCTTTGGATGAAAGACGGAGTTTCAGCATGGCGCAGAAAGTCAATTCGGAATTTTCAAGATCGGGATTAATCTTTAGAAGAATACTGACAAAATCCGGATATAGTTCTTTAAATTTTAACAGAAATGAAGAATCATTTTTTTTAGCCAGCTCAACAACTTCCTGAAACTGTTTGGTGTGCACATGGTTTTTCAATTCGTCCGCTTCTTTTTTCAAACTTCTCTTTTTCAGTCTCAGCCTGTTAATAATCTTCCGGACATAGACTCCAGAAATAGAGATCGCTGCAATAGATAAAGCAATAGCTAAAGGCAGCTTATTTCTGCTCCAGTCTGATTCATTTTTCGTTTCTGCTATAAAATCATCCACCGTTTTATTCATTGTAGCAAACTGAGCAGAATCAGTTTTCCCTTGTTCTTCCGTATATTTTTCCAGATAATAATATGCTTTGTCTTCGTCATCCATCTTTTTATACAGTTCCGCCAAAGATTGGTACACCTCTGCTACATATGAAAAATGAGTATGCTCTATTTTTATGACCTCCAAAGCTTTGTTTAGATTTCTTTCGGCCTCTTCATAATTATTAATTTCATTATAATAATAGCCCATCACATAATATACCCAAAGGGCTTCTGTGTTGCTAATTTTATGATTCTGTATTCTTTCTTTGGCGTTGGAAACATATATTCCCGCATTATCTAACTGATTAACAGATAGATAATATTCCGCAACCAAGCTGTTACTGAAAGCCGAATTTTCTAATGCATTACCTTTCAAATAACATTTCAAAGCAGCCCCAAGCCATCTTTTTCGTATTAGAAAAATTCCCTTCTTCAAAAAGAGCTTTGAAAAAAGCTTATCACTGAATTTAGATTTTTTTGCAGCCTTTACATAACGGAATGCCCTGTCATTGTATTCTAAAGCTTTATCATAAAGCTTTAGATGAAAGTAATATTTACTGTAGGTATCATAGAATAGCGCTTTATGATATCCATTTTTGGAATTAAGCAGAGCTTTTTCCGCTTTTTGGAAAAAAAACAGAGCCTTTACATAATTTCCTGCAGAAACATTCACCTTTGCTATATTCAGATAACAAAGCCCTTTACCTTCTGTATATTCCATATTTTCCGCTTTTTTCAAATATTCTATGTTCAGATGGACAACAGATTCATATACGCCGGATGACAATAAAGTATCATTTTTGGTCAGTAAAGCAGTATCAAAGGATTCTTTCTGTTCTTCACTTATATTCTGTCTGCATGAGAACAAGACAAGCAATAAACCTATACAAAGGGTATAGATTTTAATATTTTTCATGACTTTTGAATATATAATTTTACTTCTGATAATTTAACCTATTAGTATTAGTTGAAAGAATTTTTTTCATCCGTTAAGCATTTTATTCTTTCCAAAATAGTCTGTTAGATTTTTTTCAATTTTTACACTCATTTATCTGTAACGATATTATTTTTTTCTCTATACCTACCTACACATTATAAAAAATAAATCCGAAAACAGAAATCCAATTAACATAGTATCATATCTTTAGATTATTAATAATTCTCTTTCATAAATATACATAATTTATCGTACTAAGTTGAGATAAGATATTAATTTAACAAACAACATCATTTAAGATTAATTATTTTCCATTTTTCCTTCTGTTTAATTATAAAATAAACTAAAAACACATCTTTTAACTTGACGGAAAAGCAGGCTATAAACATTAATTTTTTACCAAAATCAAGCGTGAAAGCACAAACATTCTGAAAACTATTCTATTTTATTATTTGCAGCAGAGTATTTTATAATAGAATGCAACCTATTCAATATAGTTTTTTACTGTGAATTTAAATAACACCGAATGCAGACAATTCTCACACAACACATAAAGCATTACAATTCAATCAACTACAATTTATTATTTTTTAGAGATTTATGTAAAAGTCTGGTTAAACAATTAAAAATTTAGTCACAATGCTGAATGAAACGCGATAAACACTTTAGTTTATTTTAAGTTTAAACTGATTGGAAACAAAAAGAACATTTAAGCAAAAAATCTTTGATTTTTTAAAAACTTACGTGAGCTTTAGTGAACTTATTTCCACAGCTTCATTAAACTTAAGTGTTCAAGAAACTTTGTGACTTTTGATTACGTCGAAATAACATTCATCGACTGAAAGGAGATAATCTTCGATTTGTGGTTAAAGTAAAAAGTGTAAACAAGTTCTAAGAAAAAGTATATAACATTTGATTTTAATTGTATCCAAAACTATTTGCATCTTTGTTACTACAATTAAAAACTTATCTATGAATATTGAATATCGAAAACTTCTTTCCGGAGAGAGTACAATGTACAGGGCTATCAGATTGGAGAGCCTGGAAAGGTTTCCTGAATCATTCGGAGCGACCTATGAAGAGGCCAGAAATACGGAAAAACTAAGAATAGAATATGATATAGAAAATCAGACACCGGAAAGGTTTGTCTGGGGAGCATTTGCAGCGGGGGAGCTTATAGGAATCTGTGTTTTTGTGAAAGATGCCGGTTCTTCCGGAAATATCTACCAGATGTATGTAAAAGAAGGATTTCAGGGTAAAAATATAGGGTATGGATTGATTGACGCTGTGATTCGTGAGGCAAGAAAATTATTTCATACCATTGATATTTTCCTTGATGTGATCCCCACCAATGAAAGAGCTTATTATTTATACAGAAAGATTGGCTTTAAAGAAATGGAAAAAGAAACAGAAGACAGAAAAATTGATTCTAACATCGTTATGCAATATCAACATTAAAAACATTTAGTATGAAAAAACTACAATTTTTACTCTTTTTGTTTTGCTTTTCAGCTGCTTTAGCACAAAAGCAATATAATATAGAACTGCTTTTCCTTACTGACAGCAATGAAGTAGCTCCTCATGTTGAAGTAACTTTTATAAAAGAAAACAAAACCGGTGCTGTACTGGTAAAAAAAGTAAAGGCCAATGATAAAGGTCTTTTAAAACTCAGTCTTTCTGATGCCTATTTTAGTAAAAAAGACTCATTAATTATTCAGAGTTATTATTATACTAAGGATACCTATTACTTTGACTATCATGAAGAGTTGGCAAAAAACCAGTTTCCTTTTAAAAAGACTGTTATCCTTGAGCATATTGTTCCTCCTACACTTGAGGAAATTAACAGCTCCAATGTTCCACCTCCTCCTATACTTCCCAAATCTTCAAAAAAAAGATCAAAAAAATAGCTTGTAGAATGGTTGAATTTTTTAGGTTAGGCCTAGATGAAAATCTAATATAACCCAGCCAGGTTCGCTTTCTCTGCTGAACGAAATGATCATTCGGATATTCTATTGTAAGAAAGTAAAGAAAGGCCACTTTGTCGCTGATAAGCGATATAAAAAAGTTAACTTCATCAAAATCGATTTCTAATCGATTCATTCTTGGCTCACTTACAATCAAGCATAATAAGAATAGAACTTTGCATCAACTTTTGCACAGATCCTATAATTGCCTGATCGTTTTATTTATTCGCAAAAAAATGCCATGCAGAAGTCTTTATTTCTACATGGCATTTTGGTGACCGGCTGGTACAAAATTCGAACTCTTTGTTGGAGGACTTGAGGCGATTGAATCAGCTAAAAGACACTAGATACAGGCATAGAAAAAATGGCAGATCTACCTCTTGCCAACACCAACAAAATCCTAAAAGGAAGAAAACTAAAAAGATGAAGTTAAATGATCAATTATTAACCTTTTTAATAAAATCACATGACCCTTCTATAATCCGTTAATTATTTTAGATGAGTTCAATTATTATCTTTTGCTTTACCAAAGGATAAATAATCCGTCAAAATCCCAATCACAGGAATAATAAATAGGCAATCCTAGAGTGTCGGAAAAATCCAGTTTATTTATATTCTTACCACCTGCGTACCATAATTCTATACTATTAACTCTGGTAAATTTATCTTTGTTTATTATAGTCCTATTGGAACTACTCTATAGATTGTTACATTTGTTTATAAACCCTATATAAATTACACACATGTCATTTATCAACGATTTAGGTAAGATTATTGTTTTTTTGTTTTTACTGTTAAGTGTTTTTCTGATTACAGTAAAATCCAAAAGAAAATTACCAGATTATTTATTTGCTGCTTTTCTACTCGTATCGGTGATAGATTTTTCTGGTTTGTTTATATCACCACCTGATTCTAAAATAATTAAAGGAGGGAAACTGGCAAGTGTATTACTACAGATGCCGCTCTATTATTTATATGTAAACTCGGCTTGTTATTATAATTTCAAGCTTCATAAAAAGCATCTTTTACATACACTTCCTTTCTTATTCTTTTTTTGTCTATACAGTATCTCAGGAATTTCAAAACAAAACTACCGGGTATTTGATAGTATTTCTATCATTCAATATTACTTTTATATCATTGCTGTATTTCTGGCACTAAGATCCTTCAGAAAAATATATCAGGAAAATTATTCCAGTAATCATCACCTTACTTATAAATGGTTGATGCAAACCACTGTTCTTTTTTTAATTGGAAATTTCTTTGTACTGATCAGGGGCTTTGTAGATGAAAGTAACCCGGTTCATACCTATTTATACATCTTTACATCCCTGTTTATATTATTTGTAATCAGCTGGTTTGTGCTGAACGCCTTATATCTGCCCAATTTGTTTGCAGGTATCAGTAAAGACCTGATTCCTGTAAAGCCGGCGAATGAATTGAAGAAAGAACCTGAACAATTGAAAAATTTGATGCAATTTATGGAAACTGAAAAGCCTTATTTAGATGATAAGTTAACATTGCAGAAATTAGCAGAACAAATTAATTTACCCGAAAAGCAGCTGTCATTATTGATCAATCAGCACACGGGTAAACATTTTTTCGACTTTATCAATGAGTTTAGAATTAATGATGCAAAAACTCTTCTAAAAGAGCAGTCTCAATTAACAGTACTGGAAGTATTGTACAAAGTGGGCTTCAATTCAAAATCTTCATTTTATACCGCATTTAAAAAAGCAACCAACTTAACACCTACAGACTACAGAAAATCAATCATTTAAACAGTGTCCGATTTAAAGTCGTACTGTTTTTATGATGCAAATCAGTTCGACTTTGGATACTCGGATGTGTATGTGGGTACAAAGTTCCAGATTTGCTTCATCATTAAAAAAATTAATAAAATGAAGCTAAAAATCAAATGGCCTTTGTTCCTTTTTTCTGTATTGAATTTCGGACTATGTTTCGGACAATCCAATCAAAAAGATCCAATCAGTCGGGCCGACTCTTTATGGAGTACTTATAAACAAGCAGAAACCCCGGGAATGGCTGTTGCAGTCATAAAAAATGGGAAAATAATCTATAAGAAAACCTATGGGCTGGCTAATCTCGAAAGTAAAACCCCAATAACAGATTCTACGGCTTTTAATATTGCATCGGTTTCTAAGCAGTTTACCGCATTTATTGCTCTTTTAGCAGAACAGGAAGGAAAGTTATCATTAGATGACGATATTAGAACTTACCTGCCGGAACTGAGTCATCTTCCCTATAAAATTACCATTCGGCAATTAGCCAATCATACCCATGGATTACCCAATTTTAGTGAAATCAAGAAATTGCAGGGGTTTGGTGATGAGTTTAAAGTAAACAATAACGAAGCAGTAAAGACTTTATTGGGAATCAAAAGTGTAAACTTTCTTCCGGGAGAGCAGTATCAATATAATAATACGGGTTTTACATTGCTTGCTGAAATTCTTCGCATGGTTTATAAAAAAGATTTCAGCCAAATAGCAAAGGAATATGTTTTTAATCCTTTACACATGAAAAACACCCTGGCAATAGATGATCCGGATAAAATTATTCCAAATAAAGCAGAATCCTATCAGTCAAAAGGCAATACATTCGTAAAGCTCCCTATCGGACAGATGGTGAGTGGTTCATCCAATATTTATGCGACGCTGGATGATCTGTGCAAATGGGCAGCCAATTTTCAAAATCCAATACTGGGAAGTCGTATGCTTTATAATACAATGCAAAAGAATACCGTGTTAAGTTCGAGTAAAAAGATAGAATATGGACTGGGCCTGCAAACTGAAAAATATAAAGGGTTGGATATTGTATTTCATGGTGGTGGCACTGTTGGCTATCGAACCTACATTCTTCACGTTCCTTCGCAACAATTTTCTGTTGTTATACTGGGAAATGGGCAGGGTTTTGACGGTTTGCTGATTACGTATCAGTTGGTTGATTTCTTTCTTAAAGATCAAGAAATAATTCCTGTTAAGCCTCAAAAAACAACTTATGCTCCATCAGAACTAATGCAATTTGAAGGAGTTTATGAGCTTAATCCCGGCAATTACCTTGAAATATCAACGGAAGGGAAAGATCTTTATCTCGGAACATATAACCATAAAGGTAAGGAACGCTTACAGGTAGCCGGTGACAATAAATTTAAAATTACTTCTATTCCTACCGCAAGCCTGACACTTTCTGACTATTCATTTAAATTTAGAATCGCTGATTTTACCTATACCGCAAAAAAAATCAATCTAAATCCTCCAAAAGCAGATGGAATGATTTTGAATAATTTGGTTGGGTTTTACAGAAATGAAGAATTCAATACAATTTATCAATTACTCATTAAAAACAACAAGCTGATAGCCAGGCATCCGTTAAACGGTGATATTGAATTGTTTCCATTAAAACCCGCAAGTTTTTATTCAACAACAGAATATTTTGGACAGCTTGATTTTAAATATAATAAAAATAAAGAGGTCACCGAGTTTATATTATCAGGAGCTAATCTTTTAAATATTAGATTTAAGAAAATTTTGAAATGAGAATGGAATGGAAAATAAAAAATTCTGAAAAACAACCGTTTATAAAAATAGGCCTCAACCTAAGTTGAGGCTTTAAAGTGACCCGGCTGGGATTCGAACCCAGGACCCATACATTAAAAGTGTATTGCTCTACCAGCTGAGCTACCGAGTCGGCCATCTACTTTTCTATGTTTCCATTTTAAGTAAACCCTTTGTTTAAGGGACTGCAAAGATAGAAAAATACTTTTTAACTCCAACTTTTTTATACATTTTTATTCAATAAATTTCACAGAACAGAAGACATTCGTTGGTTGATATCAATTCACTGACGAAGCTTGTATTTCTAAGTGATTATTTATTAGATTATTACTCACACAATACTATGTGAAAGTCAGTATATAATATTTAATCAATGGAAACCATTATTTTCTTTCAATCCTGAAAGATTACCCAAGATAAGGTGCTTTGTCTTCGGTTTTATTTTCCGTATCCTAATAAAGGAGGACAATACTTGAGAAAGATAGATAAGCTCGGGCTAGCAATCTTCCATCACCCAAATCCAAATATAACCATCGATGGAATCATCAGTATATCTAACGGTGTGCTGAGAAGCTGGGATATAATTTTGCTTTATGCAGCAGGTAACTAAACTTAAAAAGAAAAAAACTGAGATATTTCAGAATTGGGGATCAGGTTCTTGTAAACCCATCAATATAGGGTAATGAGAAGCAATTAAGCCAAATGTAGTATGTAAGTAGTACTAGCTAATCTTAAAATAAAGGCTGTACATATCTTTTTATTATATATTTGAAAGTCAACAATAATTCAATTAATGTACCGATATGATAAAGATTATCATAACAAAATGCATTTGCTTTTATAGTCTAAAAGACTAATTAACTTAAACACTTAAAATTATGGAATTACACAAGAAGATCTTGCTTGGATCATTTATCTCGATTGCGATGGTATCATGTAATACTACCAACGACAATGTGGAAGAAAATACCCCACAAACACAAACTTCGTTAAATGCAGATACGTCTACAAGTTTCAACACACGAATGTGTAAAGATGTTTATCTTCCTGGGGAGGGATATGTTCCCGGAACCGCCTCAAAGGGAGCTGTTGTTACCGATAAAAAATGGCCGAATGGCAGTATAATCACTGTAGCTTTCATAGGAGGTAGTACCACAGTTCGCAACAAAGTGATGCAATATGCTCAAGAATGGTCCCAATATGCCAACATTACCTTTAAATTTGTTACCAGTAAAAAAGCACAGATTCGTGTTTCCTTCAAATCCGGACCCACAGATGGATCTTATTCGTATATAGGAACACAAGCTCTTAAAATACCTGCTAATCAGGAAACAATGAACTTTGGTTGGTTTACTGATACAACATCGGACACAGAGTTCAGCAGAACAGCCATTCATGAATTTGGACATGCACTTGGTATGATCCACGAACACCAACACCCTTTAGCTGATATCCCTTGGGACAAACCAAAGGTGTATGCCTATTACGCAGCTGCTCCAAATTATTGGACCCAGGCTCAAGTAGACACTAACTTTTTTGCAAAATATTCAACTACACAAACGCAGTATAGTGCTTACGATAAATTGTCAATTATGCATTATAGTGTCGACCCAAATCTGACAACAAACGGATTCAGTGTTGGCAGTAATACTGTTCTATCTCCTACAGATAAGCAATTTATTGCAACAGTGTATCCAAAATAATAACTCAATCCATTGCAAAAAAGTCTACCTTGGCATATAAGGTAGACTTTTGTAATTGATACCATTAACTAGCTGATAAATAAATCTTTGTTACACTAATTAAATAAGGTGACTTTGTAGTTCATATAAGATTGCTCTAAAAAATCAATTATTTCCACCCTGTAACTGTCTGATCAGGTTGTGACTATTTCAAATCATCACAGGCTAAACAATTATTTTATAGTCTTACACTATCTTATTCTCAGTCTATAACTAAAATCTTAATTATAATTTTGCTTTAGCAGCTGTTGCTCCACCCCAAAGTGACCCTGGATTAACACGGTCTCCATGTAGCTCCATCATCCGGTCAAAGAGTTCGCGGGCCGTAGCTGTTTCTTTATTAAGACGCATAAAATCCTGGAAATAAACCTTGGTTTCCTGAATAATCTTTGGATGGTTTTCAAGTTCCGGACGCCCATGGCCGGCAACTACAGACTGGGGAGCCAGTGATTCGAGTTTGTCAAGTGCTGCAATCCATTGAAGCCAGGTTTCCGGGTTACCTTCTGCCATATAAGGGTGAACACCGTTATACGCTGCATCTCCTGCTACAATCAGACCAATGGACGGTACATGCAGACCTGTTGAAAGAGCTGTATCTGTATAGCCGGTGTCAATGAGAATCAATTTGTTACCTTCCAGTTCAATGAAATTTTCTTCAAGAGGCTCCGGGAGTGTAATTTGTTCAGGAAGTTGACCAGGAAAACGCGTAGTGCAGAAATTATTAAAGAAAGCAGGATTGAGCTCACCGCGCATATGCTCTATAATATCCGGCCTTGCAACGGCCTTTGCCTGAGGAAAATGCTGCCTGAGAAGCTCTATACCAAAAAAATGATCACCATGGCCGTGGGTGATGTAGATTGTAGTAAGGTTCTTACCACTGGATTTTACCCATTCTACTAAAGCTTGTGAAGCTTCAGCAGTAAGGAATGTGTCCACTAATACGGCATCCTTTTCTCCATAGATGAGAGTTGATGAATTGGGCACCCACGCCAGAGATTCATAGCCCGAAGGCAGTTCCCGATTGAGACCGGGACGTTTGGTAATAAATACGGAATACTGTAAAGTTCCGTATTCTGTAATGTTGAAGTTTTCTTTTTGATCTTTTTCCATATTCCTGATGTTTTTTACGATCACAATATAGTATAAATCGTCTGTAAAAAAATGAATAGCCAGGGATTAAATTTTATTTTAAAATATCAATATAACAATGAAATAAATTAACCTAATACACAGCCTTTTAGGATATAGAAAACTATTAAAGTAATTTCAGATAATGCATGCTGTAAAAAGTATTAAAGCGTATATCTGTCCGAATAAAATTTTTATATTAGGATCGAAAATAATTTAAAAAAACACCTTATGAAAAAAGCAAACATTGTATTTGTACACGGACTTTGGGCAGATGGCTCATGCTGGAATGATGTAATCCCTAGTCTTCTTGCTGAAGGGCATGATGTAATTTCTGTTCAGAATCCTCTCTCAACTTTAGCGGATGATGTAGCTGCCACCAACAGGGCACTGGACAAACTTGAAGGTCCCATTATTCTTATCGGACACTCCTGGGGTGGTGTTGTCATTACCGCAGCAGGGGTCCATCCAAAAGTACGGGCTTTGGTATATGTGGCTGCTATGGCCCCGGACAAAGATGAAACACTTGGCGGATTGACAGAGCATTATCCAACTGCAGCCTTACAGCATTTAGACATCGCTGATGGCTATATCCGGCTAACCAAAGAAGGCATTCAGAAATATTTTGCAAGTGATGTCCCAGAGAAACAAACAGCATTGATGTATACGACTCAGGGGCCTGCCAATGCAGCATTATTTGGTGAAAAAATGGGCACACCGGCCTGGAAAGAAAAGCCAAGCTGGTATATTGTTGCCAGCAAAGACGATGCTATCAGCCCAGAGCTTGAAAGAATCATGGCCAAAAGAATCAATGCAAAAATAACGGAACTTGACACAAGCCATGTCCCTATGATTTCAAAACCCGAGGAGGTACTGAAGGTCATTAGAGAAGCTATTGCATCTGTAATGTGAAAAAATTCAAACATTTTAACATTACAATAAGCCAAAATAAATCATGATATAATCAACCTGAGCTTAACAGATAGGCAACTGCCCTTTGATGTTCTATTGTAAGAAAGCAAAGAAGCGACTATAAAAAGTTAGCTACATCAAAATCGAATTCTAATCAATTCATTCTTGACTCACTTACAATCAGGCATAATAAAAATAGAACTTTGCCTCAACTTTTGCACAGATCCGAGAATTGCCTGATCATTTTATTTATTCACAAAAAAAGCCATGCAGAAGCCTTTATTTCTACATGGCATTTTGGTGACCCGGCTGGGATTCGAACCCAGGACCCATACATTAAAAGTGTATTGCTCTACCAGCTGAGCTACCGAGTCGGTCATCTACTTTTTATATTTCCATTTTCAAGTAAATCCCTTTATTTAAGGGACTGCAAAGATAAAAACTTTTTCTTTATCTCCGTTATTTTATTTAAAAAAATCATTTTTTTCACCTGATTACAATGGATGCAAATAAGTCTTTCTTCCCTTACCTTTTGGAACAGATTCAAAATCAATATATTTAGAGTTTAAAAACCAAAAAACGTTTAATTGGAAAAATTAACAAAATGAGGAATATCTGTTGCAAAACTATTCATTGGCAAAAGATTATTCCGATTGCTGTTAAAGTCAAAAACTGAATTATTATCGAAAGGAACACGGGGATAATACATGAAAGAAATTTGAATTCTGTTGAAAACCAGAAACGGATTATTGATTAAAACACCAATTCCTATTTTCGTGTTTGCTTTTGTTTTCAGCAGTGTATCATCAGGCATACCCAGCCAGCCGACTGCCGCCGTTAGATAGGGACTGAAATGAAAATTCTTCCAGGTTTTATTGATAAACAGCTGAAGCTGATATCTTAAAACCAATTTTTTTGTTCCGATATAATCCGAATTGTAAACAGGAAATTCGTCTGCAGCAGAAAGATTGATTCTGTCTTTATAAGAATAATTATGTTGTGGATTTCCCAAGGCTAAAGTGGGAGAAAAGAAATGTCTTGCTTTGGCAAATTTCCAATCCATAAGATTCGTAAAATAAGTTCCATCCAGCCGGAAAGATTCACGGTTAGGGTCATCCTCATTAAAAAATCTTCCAAACTGAGCTTTAAGATTGAAATATCCCAACTTTGTAAAGGTACCGTATGACGCAGAAATGCCAAGATAAGGCTTCACATCACTATTTCTTGACAAAGCTCCTGCCGTGAGATTCACCGAATTACCATATGCAATATCCTCCGGCAAATCATATTGAAAAATATTCTTCTGAACCGAGAAATTTCTGTGAATATATCCTACAGACATCAAAAAACTGTTATAAGAACTGAAATATTTATACTTGTCTATTCCCGGGCTGTCTTTATACTGATAATTCTGAAACCTCCCTATCACGGCAATATTACCGGAAACCTTTTCTTTTGGATCCGATGAAACAGGAATCTGATAACCACCCCATATATCCTGGCTGTAAACTTTGATTTGAACTTCCGGAAAAGTGGTTTCAGTTTCTGTTGGAAGTAAAACATTTCGCATAAAATATTCGAAACTAATACCACCGGCCCATTTCGTTAAGGGGGAGAAAAAATCTCTTCTGACATTGAAATTGATTCTTTCATTTTTAAAAAAATCCCGTTCCCCAAGAACCTGAGCATTGATATAGGTACCAAAAAGATTATAGGCTGTATAGCTCCCGAAAAGATAATCCTGCTTTTCTTTGGAATCATTTCTATACAGGAAATTCAGTTCATGACCTAATCCAAGTACATTTTCTTCCGTCATTCCCAACCCAATTTTACTTCCTGAATAACTGACTCTGGGTTTCAGACTCCAGGAATCGAGAACTTTTACAATAACATCAATAGAATCTTTACTGGAAGTACTGTCGGAAACACTGATATTAACTCTGTTTATAAATGGCATTGTTCTCAGCAAACGCTCAGATTCATAGAGTTTCTGGGCATTATATTCTTCACCTTCCTGAAAAAGCAAATAATTATTAACCGTGGAAGTTTTTGTATTAGAATGAAGGTGATTGGTGATCCAATCATACCATTTGGATTTTACTTTATCATCTTTAGAGCCATATCCAAAAGGGTCAATTGTTTCTATCCGGATATTTCTGATGTATTTTTTATTATAAGCTTCCTGCGACAGTTTTTCAGTCCTGCTTTTAACAGAAGTAGAATCTGCCTCTCTACGGAATATAAAACGATGAATAAATTTGGTAACTTTCCTTTGATCTGAAAATTCCTCTATCTTGTAATAGAGCGAATCTTTTTTCTCTTGTGCATTTAAAAAGAAAAAACCATTTAGAAAGAAAAATAAAATTACAATTGATTTAGTCATTAGTCATCAAAAATTCAAAGTTTACAATATCAATTTATAAGCCAATATAGGTTAAAAATACACTAATATCCAGAAAATATCCGTGTAAAAAATAATATGATTACTGCTGTTTTTACATGACTCATCTTCTTACTGAAATTCTCGGTACAACGAGGTATTTTTACTGTTATTTTCTCTGCTGTTTAAAATTTCAGAACTAAGTCCTGATCCGAACATATAGTACTAATTGGCTATGCTTTATAAAAACAAAAAAACGGATAAAGCAGTTATAAAAACGCTTTATCCGTCCAAGTGACCCGGCTGGGATTCGAACCCAGGACCCATACATTAAAAGTGTATTGCTCTACCAGCTGAGCTACCGAGTCGGTCATCTGCTTTTTTATGCTTCCATTTTTAAGCAAATCCCTTTGTTTAAGGGACTGCAAAGATAGAAAAATACTTTTTAACTCCAACTTTTCCCGAATATTTTTAGCACATTTTTTCTTGTAGCATTCACAAATATCTGTCTATAAATAATTTACACTATTTATTATTTTTCATAAAAATAAAGAGTTCTGCTTTTTGGGGAACATAATAGTAAAAATGCTTTTGTAATCAACATCTGTGATGATTCTTATTATTCTATTATTGTCGTTTTTTAAGACTTCATCCATGATTTCTGAAAAAGAAGGATTAAAAAATCTATTTCTAATCCTTTCGCATTATATCAAAGGTAAGCAAGTTTTAAAAAATCTGCGTAATCTGTGGAATCTGCGAGAAAAAAATCCATTTCTAATTATCTCGCTGATTGAGCTGATTACGCAGATAATGGTGGTAAACCTTACGTAATTTACTTGATCTGCGGGAAAATGAAATTAAGCTATACTACTCCCCTGCTGGTATTCAAAAAGCTTCACAATAGTATCTACAGCTTTCTGCCCGTGATGTTTTCCTATCAGATAAAGAGCCGCGTCTATTCCGGCTGTAATACCTGCCGTTGTGATCAGTTGCTCCTGATCAACATACCTTACCCCCCTTTTAATATTACTTTTTATATTATGCTGTTCCAATGCATCCAGCAACATACTGTGGGTTGTAATATCATAATGATCAAGGATACCTGTTTTAGAAAGCAACATACTTCCTGTACAGACTGTGAAAATAACAACCCCATTATGACACTGGTCTTTTACCCAATTGAGGACTGTATTTTGAAAATCATCATCCTGCAGGTATTGCATCACCTGGTCAGGATTTGCTCCGGGAATGACAATCATATCCGGTTTGGGGCATGTCTGCAGGTCGTAACCAGGAACAATAGCCATTGTATTAGCCTCTGTATAAACTGCTTCTCTGGTTTTCCCAACAGTATAGCAATGATAACTGCCCGGCAGTATTACATTCGCCTTAACGAAAACATCCAGCGGGCCGTTCAAATCCAGGACTTCTACCTGATTATACACTAAAAATGCAACGTTCATTGTCGTAATGGGTTGTACATGTTTCATAATGATAGTATTAAGATTAATAGATTAAGTAAAGACAAGCCTATTCCCTGCTGATTATTATAATCATCATCCAATAGTATATCCAAAAAATTAAAAATTATTATTCGACTCCCTTAAATGCTTTGCGGTATTGAGCAGGAGAAAGGGAAAGGTGTTTCAAAAATACCCTGCGAAGCGTTACTGAGCTTCCGAGACCACATTTATCAGCAATCAAATCGATGCTCATATCAGTATATTCGAGCATGCTTTTTGCCTGATCCAGCCTCATTTTTTCAAGAAATTTACCGGGGCTCATTCCTGATTGTTTTAAAAATACCCTGGAAAAATTGCGGACACTCATATGCATTGTATCTGCTATAAATTCGATAGTAATAGACTGTTCAAGCTTATCCTTCAGGAGATCACGTACATCTTTCGTTAATGCAGTCATCATATCATATTCCGGCAGTGCATTTCCAAATTGCAACTGTACGCCGGGTCTCTTAAGATGTAACACAAGATGGCGGGCAACTTCCGAGGCTACAGGTTTTCCAAAATCTTCTTCCAGCAGCGCCAGGGCAAGATCCATCCCCGAAGATACTCCTCCGGAAGTATATATAGACTGGTCCCGGATAAAAAACGGATTGACATTGACATTAATTTCGGGATAAAACTGTTGTAAGATATTTGCATATTTCCAGTGAGTAGTGACCCGCTTTCCATCTAACAGTCCTGCTTTTGCCAATATAAATGCTCCGATACAGACAGAGCCCAACCGTCTTACTTTTGTACTCATATTCTGAATAAAATGATAGAGATCGGGATTAACGTTATCCAGTATGGTAAGACTTGTTCCAGCCACTAAAAAAGTATCTGCATGAAAATCAATATCATAAATTGTATAACTACAGGTTAAGGGCATTCCTGAATTTGAATACACCACCTTTTCTGGAGTTCCGGATACAATGAAAATACGATATCCGGATTCTTCATCGCCCAGAAAACGGTTAGCCGATGTAAATACATCGCAAGGACCTGCAATATCCAGCAACTGTACCTCCGGCAATACCAAAAATACTATATTCTTCTTTCCTGAATCTCTTCTTACATTCTTCATATCTCGTTCTGTATAATGCAAATGTACACAGAAAGCCTGCCGTCCGCAATGACAAAAAGCATACAGTTTCGGCCAGTTTCTCATTTTCCCGATCCTTACCTGCAATAAAAAGACTATTCTAAAAAAAGACTTTCACAAACTCCGTCAACAGGTAAATTCATAGGGATAAACAGTAATGAAAATAAATCTTCACTTTACTGAATTCCAAGGAGCGGCAAATCTCTATCTAATGATTTTTATCAAGCAAAAAATAAAAGAGTTTTTTATCTTCTATTCAAAATAAGTTTATATCTTTGTCCTATAAAATTCAGAAGAAATGTTTTCCAAAACCTGCGAATATGCATTAAGAGCTTTAATCTATATTGCCCAGCAATCTAAAAACGGCGGCCGGGTTGGAATCAAAGATATTGCTAAAAGCATCAGTTCACCGGAACATTTTATAGCTAAGATTCTGCAGGATTTAAGCAGAAAAGGATTTGTTCAGTCGGCGAAAGGGCCAAACGGAGGTTTTTATATGGATCAGCAGAATTTGAATAATACCATTGCGGATATTGTGAGAGAAATTGATGGTGACAAGCTGTTTTCAGGCTGTGGATTAGGTCTTGAACAGTGTTCTGAAACACATCCCTGCCCTCTTCATGATCAGTTTAAGAGTATCAGAACCAATCTTCGTATCATGTTGGAGAGTTCTAAAATACAGGCATTTGTCGATAATTTAGATTTAAAACTGACCTATCTTAAGACCTAAAAAAAAAATTTAATCAAATAAAAGATAAAAAGATCTTAATATATTAAATAATAAAAAATGAAATTCTATCTTAAAAATCCTGTTGTACTGATGCTGTTTTGCCTGATGGCCGGAATGTTTATGACGGTTAGTTTTTTAGAAACACCGATGAAATTTCAGGTAGAAGGAATAACGCTTTCAACAGCATTGGGATTGGGAAAACTGATGTTTGGAATATCAACAAAAATACAAGATTTATTGCTTGCTTTGATTCTGATATTCATGTACATCAGCCGCAAAAGTTATACAAAAACTGACTGTATTATGATCTCAGTTTTAGTATTCATACTCATTTTAGAACAGTTTTGGATGCTTCCTGTGCTTGATGCGCGGGTGGATAGTATTTCTTCGGGACTATTATTACCGGATACTCCACTTCATGATTATTTCATCTATGCGGAAACTGCAAAAGCAGTGGCGTTAGTATTGGCTATTATTCTACAATTTAAAACTCATCCCAATGAATACTGAAAATATTGAAAAAATGTCCGGTCACTGGCTGCTGGCCAGAATTGGTAAAAAGGTTCTGCGTCCGGGAGGCCTCATGCTTACGGAAAAAATGCTGGCTATGCTACATGTTACTTCTGATGATGATGTAGTGGAATTGGCTCCGGGACTTGGTTATACGGCACGTCACACTTTAAAAAACAACCCTAAATCTTATACCGGAATTGATGTTGAACAATGTGTAATAGATGATTTGAATAAGAGATTTAAGCAAACTTCTGCAAGATTTAAATTGGGAAATGCAGCCCAAACTTCATTACCGGAGCAATCTGCTGACAAAGTCTATGGAGAAGCTTTACTGAGTATGCATGCTGACCATAAAAAATCTGAAATTATTAAAGAAGCGGCTAGAATTTTAAAGCCTAAAGGATATTATGCCATCCATGAACTCGCACTGACCCCGGATACTTTGGATGACAATATAAAACTGCACGTTCAGAAGAACCTGGCTTTGGCTATTAAAGTAAACGCCCGTCCGTTGACTGTTTCAGAATGGATTCTTCTTCTGGAAAAAGAGGGTTTTACTATTAAAAAAATAGAAACAGCTCCTATGCATCTTTTAGAGCTTAAAAGAATCATCCGTGATGAGGGTTTCTCCGGATTTCTGAAAATTGTCGGTAATCTCTTGACACAGCCTGATATACGATCCAGGGTAATACAAATGAGAAAAACATTTAAAAAATATGAAGACTGCCTTTGTGCTGTATCTATTCTTGCTCAGAAAATTTAAATCATCAACATTATGAAAATACAATTCTTACACACGGCCATTATATTCAGCTTATCAGTACTCTTTTTCTCTTGTTCCGGCAAGGATACCACTCCAATCCCACAACCGGAACCTTATACTGAACAGCCTTCACCACAACCGGTTGAAGCTCCCGTTCCTCCTGTCTCAGACAATACCTCCAGCGATCCGGGTCTGAAACTGATAGAAGGAGCAGATTGTCTTGCCTGCCATAAAATAGATGCCAAATTAATCGGTCCTTCTTATCAGGATGTGGCGGCAAAGTACACCGATGCGGATATTGATCAACTGGCACAAAAAATTATTGAGGGTGGAAAAGGAAATTGGGGTGATATCCCGATGCCCCCTCATGACGGCCTCAATAAAGATAACGCTAAACAAATGGTGAAATATATTCTTTCTCTGAAAAAACAGTAAAAAAATTTAAAATAATAAAAGACAAAAAAGTATTATATTATGAATACAACAACAGACTTTATAGGAAACATCGTCGCTGAAGACTTCAGAACGGCTGCTATTTTTAAAAGACATGGAATAGATTTCTGCTGCAAAGGCGGAAGAACAATAGAAGAAGCCTGCACTTCCAAGAAACTTGATCCGGAAAAGGTTTATGCGGAACTGGAATCTTTACCTGCAAATGAAGGTAGTTCCATGGATTTTGGGAGCTGGCCTCTTGATCTTTTGGCAGATTATATTGAGAAAAAACATCACCGTTATGTAGAGGAAAAAACAACAGTTTTACAGGCTTTCCTTGATAAATTATGCAAAGTACACGGAAATAGACATCCGGAATTATTTGAAATCAATACTTTATTCAACGAATCCGCGCATGATCTGGCAGCCCATATGAAAAAAGAGGAGCTTATCCTGTTTCCTTTTGTAAGAAATATGATAAAAGCCAAAATATCGGGAGGAGTTCTTCCGCATCCGGCTTTCGGAACGGTGGAAAACCCGGTCAGTATGATGCAGCATGAACACAGTGTAGAGGGAGACCGTTTCAGAAGAATTGCAGAGATAACCAATGAATATCTTCCTCCGGCAGATGCCTGCAATACTTACAAAGTAGCTTTTGCCATGCTTCAGGATTTTGAAAATGACTTGCATAAGCATATTCATCTTGAAAATAATATCCTCTTCCCGAAAGCGATCCAACTGGAAAAAGAATTTATTGAATCTTAAAAAAACACCGGATGACACCTAAAAAACTTTGGCAATGGCTTGCTGTAGTGATGATTGCTTCATTTGCCGTTCTTATATTTTATGGAACAGAAATTTACAGAAAGGTTCCACCGATTCCTGATAAAATCGTAAGTACAGACGGAACTGTGGTTGCCACCGCACAGGATATTAAAGACGGGCAGAATGTATGGCAGTCTATTGGCGGGCAAACAGTAGGAAGCATCTGGGGGCATGGTGCTTATATTGCTCCGGACTGGACTGCCGATTACCTTCACAGGGAATCTCTTCTGCTTCTGGATGAATTGGCAAAAAAAGACGGAAAATCTTATAAAGAACTTCCGGATGATGAGCAGGCTAAATATCAGGTACTGCTGAAAAAAGAACTTCGTACGAATACTTTCAATGAAAGCAAAAACGAAATTATTTTCTCTCCTGAAAGAGCCGGAGTTCAAAAACAACTTTCCCGGTATTATTCAAAACTGTTTATGAATGATCCTTCTATGGTCACATTACGCAGCCAGTATGCTATTCCGGAGAATACCGTCAAAGATACCGGAAGAATGACCAAAATGAATGCATTCTTTGCCTGGACTACCTGGGTCTGTATCACGGAACGTCCGGGAGATGATGTCACCTATACCAATAACTGGCCTCATGATGAATCGGTAGGAAATGTTCCGCCTCCTTCACTGCATCTGTGGTCCGGATTCAGTATCCTGTTGTTATTGGCCTGTGTAGGGCTTCTGGTATTTTATCATGCCAGAAATAAGGAAGAAGAAATCAGTGAGGTGCTTCCTCTTGGGGATCCACTCCGTAATATGAAACCGACTCCTTCTATGAAAGCTACTTTAAAATACATCTGGGTAGTGGCTTTACTAATTCTGATTCAGATGCTTGCAGGGGTTATTACGGCTCATTACGGCGTGGAGGGAAGCGGTTTTTATGGTATCCCGCTGGACCAGTTTTTACCACAGTCGGTTTCCAGAAGCTGGCATGTACAGCTGGCCATATTCTGGATTGCCACTTCCTGGCTGGCAACGGGACTTTATATTGCTCCGGCTGTTTCCGGATATGAGCCCAAATACCAGAAATTGGGTGTTAATGTATTATTCGGAGCTTTACTGATTGTTGTACTGGGCTCTTTAACCGGGCAATGGCTTGGCGTGATGCAGAAACTGGGTCTGGTAGACAATTTTCTTTGGGGTCATCAGGGATATGAGTATGTAGAGCTTGGAAGGATCTGGCAGATATTACTGCTTATCGGGCTTATTCTTTGGCTGGTTTTAATGGTAAGAGCATTGCTTCCTGCTTTAAAAAGAAAAGACGGGGACCGGCATTTACTGACTTTATTCACGCTTTCATCCGTAGCTATTGCCCTGTTTTATGGAGCTGGTTTAATGTATGGAAGACAGACCCATCTTGCGATTGCAGAATATTGGAGATGGTGGGTAGTTCATCTTTGGGTAGAAGGTTTCTTTGAAGTTTTTGCAACGGTAGTAGCGGCATTTTTATTTACAAGATTAGGATTATTGAAGCTGAAATCAGCGACCCATGCCGTATTATTTTCAACGATTATATTCCTTGCGGGAGGGATTCTGGGAACATTCCACCATCTGTATTTCAGTGCTACACCCACTGCTGTGCTGGCATTGGGAGCTACTTTCAGTGCACTGGAAATTGTTCCTCTTGTTTTGATCGGTTATGAAGCTTATCAAAATTATCAGCTCAGCAAATCAACTCCATGGATCCAGGCTTACAAATGGCCCATCTACTGTTTCATTGCCATGTGTTTCTGGAACTTTCTCGGGGCTGGCATTTTCGGATTTGCCATCAATCCACCGATAGCCCTGTATTATATCCAGGGACTGAATACAACTGCTGTTCATGGTCATGCTGCTCTGTTTGGGGTTTATGGAATTTTAGGAATCGGATTAATGCTGTTTGTATTAAGAGGTCTGTATCCTGACAGACAGTGGAATGACAAACTTATTGGCTGGGCATTTTGGCTGACCAATACAGGATTGCTGGTGATGGTCACCATCAGTCTTCTGCCTATAGGAATTATGCAGTCTGTAGCCTCTATTGAGGAAGGATACTGGTATGCCCGCTCTGCCGAATTCATGCAGACCGACATCATGCATTTTTTAAGATGGATGCGTGTTCCCGGAGATATTTTACTGGCAGCCGGAGAGTTGTTGCTGGTTATTTTTATCCTGGGACTGAAATTCGGATGGTCACTGAAAGAAAAACGGTAACCCATTTCTTTAAACCCCATAGGTTGCAAGATGAGGGGTTATTTATTATCCTAAAAAAGAATTATGAAACGTAATGAAAATATCGTCCTTTTATCCAAGGATCATCATTTCGGATTGCTTTGTAGCTGGAAAATAAGACAGGGAATAAAAAAAGAAACAGAAGGTTACAGAATCAGAAAATATATCCTCTATTTTTGGAAAAACCATCTGGAAGAACATTTTAAGGAAGAGGAACAAGTTCTGTTTCCCTATCTTAAGGATGAATATTCCTTCCGGATACAGTCTGAACATACCCAGATAAAAACGTTGATTCTTCAAATCGAAAATTCTGAGAATGCAGATTATTTTTCAAATTTTGCTGATCTTCTGGAACAGCATATCCGTTTTGAAGAACGCAGCTGGTTTCCCCATTTGGAAGAAAAACTGGATGCTGATATTTTAAATACAATCGGAAAGAAATTAAGTCATATTCATTCTGAAGAAAAGGATGATTATCCCGATGAATTCTGGAAATAAAAAAGTATGGCAAAAAAAGTCTCCGAAATACCTGTTTCGGAGACTTTTCTATTTTTGTAAGCAGCAGATTATTCGGTTGCTTTCATAATTGCTGTGGTAATCTGGTTTTCTTTCTTTTTGGCGTACGTAGAATCAAAAGGTTCCATAATATCGAATAAATACTGGTAAAAAGGGGTAATTCTTTGTACATTTTCAGATTCTTTCACCGCCTTTTCTTTACCCATCTTCTGAAGTCCGCTGGCAAAAGTACTGAACTTTTTATCGATCGGTTCAACAGATTGCAAGAGGTAAGCATAAGCTTTTTCTTTTTGACCCAGTGTTTTATAAGCCTCTGTAACAGCTGAAACCACAAGGGCATATTCCATAGGTTTTGTCCTCATCTGTTTTCGGGCAGCCCTCTGGAATGAGGGTGAAAGATTCAGGTAATAATCATATTCTTTGAAAATTTCATTCTTAAGATTTTCCGCAAGCTGTAATCCTTTCTGTTCCTGACCTGCAATAATATATCCTGATACAATTGAACTTAAGGAACGGGGATCATTATATTTTTCTGCAGGAATTTCTTTGGCTGCAAGTTCTAAAAGTTCAACGGCTTTAGCTTTCTGATTATTTAGTACCAATGCCGAAACCGCCCTGCTTACAGACATTCTGTAGCCGATGATATTGGATGTGGCTGTTTCGTCATAATAAATGCTCTGGTCTTTAAAGTTCCCCCACCTGAAGTTTTTCACTACATGATACAATGAATTGGCATCTACCCTTCCTTTATCTCCATCAGGACGCTGAGGGGTATGGATAGGTATTAATCTGTAACTGAATCCGTCAAACTGAAGATATTCATCAAGGTAGAAAATATTCTCGCTGTCATAGATTCCTCCTGAGGAGAAATTGATCGGACGTTTCCAGTCGAAATTTGCCAACAGGTCCATCATCATCAGGTTATTTTTATACAGTGTATTTCCTTTATAGGTAATCATAATCTGATTAACAGTATCAGGAAGATCTGCCTGGTTGATAATTCCTGCTTTCACAGCATTTTCTTTATTGACGGGAAGGATAAATTTGTTGACCGGAAGAATATTATATTTCTCATATTTATCTTCTCCGAAATACATTTTTAAAAGCTGGTCTTTTTCAGGAGACTTGAATTTAATGAAGTCAATAGCCTGCTTCAATGTTAAAGAATCCTGGGTAAGGTATTTTCTGAATGACTGGAACTCTGTTTCAGGAGCTCCCTGCTCTTTCAACATAGAGAAAACCCCTTCCCAATCTTCTTTCTTCATCATATAGATTTGCTCATTAACACCGTCTCTGTAGTCATCATGTGTTAATTGGCTTGGAATTCCATTTGCATTGTAGGTTTTCCTCTTTACCTGATCTATACTCCAGGGAGTAGCCAGCAGTGTAAAGTTTACTGTTTTTACATCATCCCGGAACCTTTCAGTTTCCTGAATCGCCCAAACCGGAAAAGTATCGTTATCTCCATAAATAAAAATAATATCTTCTTTCGGTAATGATCTTAGGAATGAATAAGCGTAATCATGTGCCGCTGATTTCCGGCTTCGGTCATGCGATGAATAGTTCTGGAAACCCATCATAAAAGGTATTCCCAATAAAACAACTCCTAATGCTATATTGGCTCCGTTAGATTTTATTCTGGATTGTAAGAACCATAGAATAGCTCCTGCTCCCAACCCTATCCATATGGCAAAAGCATAGAATGCTCCCACCATTGCATAATCTCTTTCTCTTACTTCAAAAGGTTTTACTCCTGTATAGAAAACAATTCCTACACTGGTTAAAATAAATAAAGATAATAAGGCATAAAACCTTCCAAAATCACGGTTCAGTTGGAAGAAGAATCCTATTAAACCTAAAATCAGGGGGAGGAAAAAGAATTTTACGGTACTCTCATTTTTGAATTGAGCTGGCATTGCGTCCTGGTTTCCAAGCAAAGCATTATCTATAAAAGAGAAGCCTGAGATCCAGTTTCCATGAGTATTCTCCATATGCCCCTGAAGGTCGTTCTGCCTTCCTACGAAGTTCCACATCAGGTATCTTACAAAGTAATATCCGTTCTGGAAAGAAAAGAAGTAATCCATATTCTGGGCAAAAGAAGGTCTCTGAACCTTTATCAGATCGTATGGTTTTACTTTCAGATAATCTGCCGCCGTAATTGATTTGTCCTCATATTTAGCTCTTAGCTCATCGAAAATCTGTTTTGCCTGTGGGTTATCTGCAACATCCTCATTGTCATAGTTAAAGGTAAAGTCCGGAGCTCCATATAGGGCAATATAGTTGGCCGCCACATCTTTATCTTCACTGAACATTCTGGGCATGAAACTTATATGGGATTTACTGAACACATAGTTGAATCTTTCCCCTGTTTTTCTATAGGTTCCGGACTTTTCATCTTTTTCGTATATGTCTCCTGTTTTCTCCGTTTTATAACTTCCGTCTTCATTTTTTTCAATCCCTTTCGCATCAAGGAAAGCCGTATAATTTTGTCCGTAAGTCGTTGGCCAGTCACCATATTGTACCCTGTTATAATAATCTCTCATTCCAATGGCTGTATCAGGATCATTAAGGTTCATGGGTGGATTGGCATTCGCCCTGATTGGGATTACCATCCAGCATGAAAATCCAATAATCATATATACCAGGGATAAAACGATGGTTTGATATATCTTTTTTTTAGTCTTCCCCGCATATTTTATCAGTATATACGAAATGGCTACCATGAGTATAAATGCGACAATAGTTCCGGAGTGAAAAGGCAGTCCCAGTCCATTCACAAAGAAAATCTCCAATCTTCCGAACATGGTCATAATTAAAGGGAAAATAATCTTAAATACCAATGCCAGAATCACCAGTGTTATAAAGTTGGCCAGTATAAAACTTTTCCAGGTAAATGTATAATTTCTTGCATAATATACGAGGCATACGGCAGGAATAGCCAGCATACACATCATATGCACCCCAACAGAAAGTCCTAAAATAAAGAAGATAAGGATGATCCATCGCTCACTGTCTGCTGTTTGATATTCATTTTCCCATTTTGTGATCAGCCAAACCAAAAGCGCTATAAACAGCAAAGCCATCGAGTACACTTCTCCTTCTACTGCAGAAAACCAAAAGGTATCTGAGAAAGTAAAACATAAAGCACCAACCACTCCGGCAAACAGAATAGAAAATTCCTGTTTCCTGGTTATTTTTTCAACATCTTTATATAAAAGTCTCCTTAGAAAATGAGTGATTGTCCAGAATAAAAACAAAATGGTAAATGCACTGAACAAGGCAGACATGGCATTGATTACAATAGCATAGTTCTGCTCATTTCCCAAAGCAAAGATACTGGCTACCGCTCCCATAATCTGAAATAAAGCAGCCCCCGGAGCATGCGTTACTTCAAGTTTTACTGCTGAGGAAATATATTCTCCGCAGTCCCAGAAACTCAGGTAATGTTCTATCGTTGAGAGATAGGTAATTAAGGCAATACCGAAAAGGAACCAACCCAGAACGGTGTTCCATTTTTTAAAAGACCAGTTTTTCATATAATATTCTCCAATAAACAGTAAGACAACCGGGAAAAGAAAAGTATTACACAGCATTGTGAAAATATTGTATTTTCAAAATGACATTATGTAAAAAGCCTTCAGATCAGAGATCTGAAGGCTTATATTTTTATAAGAAAATTCTTTCTTTAATACGTATTATTCAATCCACCATCCAAAGGAATACTGGTTCCGGTAAGATAAGCTGAATATTCTGATGCCAGAAAAGCCACCAGGTGACCATATTCTTCCGGTTTTCCCAATCTTTTCATTGGGATCTTATTTTCTCTGGCTTTTTTTATCTCTTCAGTGGAAGCTCCGGTTTGCTGAGCTTCATGATTAATAAGGTTTTGGATTCTTTCTGTATCAAAATATCCGGTGAGAACATTGTTTACAGTAACATTATGCTGTGCGATTTCATTTGATAATGTTTTTGCCCAGGCGATTACTGCTGAACGGATGGAGTTGGAAAGGGTCAGATTATTAATCGGTTCTTTCACTGATAATGAAGAAACATTGATGATACGGCCGTTTTTCTGCTGAATCATATAAGGTAAAGCCAGCAATGTGGTTTCACAGACTGTTTTAAAGAGCAGATCAAATGCTTTCTGATAATCTTCTGCATTTTTGTCCAGCGCTAACCCCGGTTCAGGACCATTGGTGTTGTTGACCAGAATATCGATGGTATGACTGCTAAAATATCCTGTTATAATTTTCTTATAGCTGTCAAAGTCGGAAAAATCAACAACCAGGTACTCATGTTTCTGATCCGCATTTACCACCGGTAATGAAGAAACAAAATCTTTAAGTTTCTTCTCATTGCGGGCCATTACCGTGACATTGGCCCCACATTTTGCCAATTCTATGGCAATTCCGGCTCCTATTCCCTGGGTTGCTGCTCCTACCAGAGCATTTTTTGAAAAAAGTTGAATATTCATAAGCTCTTTGCTGAATTATATTGATTCTTATAAATGTAAGAAAAAACCTTCAAAGTCTGTTTGAAGGTTTCTTATTCTGCAGTCGATAATTATTTAACCACCGTGGCTTCCAGTTCTACTTTTAATGTTTCAAATAGCCCGTTTACTTCCAGCATAGTGACAGCCTGTTCGATCTGATGTTTTGCAATCCATTCCTGAAGGACCGGAAAATATGGCCAAAGCTCCTGTGTAGAAGTGGTATATATGTTTAGCCTGACAATTCCTTTATATTCATACCCTGCTGCGGTAATAACTTCTTCTAAGTTGGCAATAGCCTGTACCAGCTGGGATTTCATGTCTTTATCGCTTGAAGTTCCGTCAGGATCAATAGCCGCCTGTCCGGAGCAGTATAATGTACTTGTTGCATTCTTCACCTCAACGGCCTGGGAATAACTTCTTTCATCCTGCCATTTCCACGGGTTTACTGTTCTTTTTTCCATTGTTTCAATTTATTAAAGGTTACTTTGCAAAATTGAAGAATAGAGGCTTTACAATTCTGTGATCGCGATCACGATTATGAAGTGAGGGAAATCACAATTTTAGAGCGGTAACCTGCTTAGTGTTTCTCTGGAAACCCCTAAATAGGCTGCAAGAAGAGACTTTGGAACACGTTGGACGAGTATCGGGTATTTCTCAAGCAGTTGCTCATAGCGGTCTTTTATCTCAGTGGTCATCGTAGAAATAATCCGTTGTTGTGCCGCAATAAAACCCATATATGCTTTTTCCAGGAAAAAATGCTCCAGCTTTGGAAGCTCGGCACATAGTGTTCTGTAATCGGGCAAACTAAGACATAATACTTCAGTGGCTTCCACACACTGCAGGGACATGGTAGCCTTGGTTTGTTTATAATACGCCTGAAAATCTGTTTCCCACCAATCTTCCATGGCAAATCCTACAATATGCTCCTTTCCCGATTCATCGGTATACACCAGTTTCAGCAAGCCTTTTAATACAAAATAGTGATAGGCTACGGCTTCCCCTTCCTGCACTAAGAACTGATGCTTTTTATATTTTTTAAAAGAGAAGAAAGAGGAAACTATTCTGAACTCTTCGTCGGTAAGGAGTACTATTTTTTCAATATGGATTCTTAGCTGCTCTAGCATTTTGAATAATTAAACTTCTTATGTAAATGGTCAAAAGTAATCTCTCTGTTTACAATTTCTGCAACCTCGTCAAACGTAAGCAGTCCTTCTGCTTCAAATGAGTGGCCATTAGGAGTTTTATATGTATATTCAAAAATATCCCGCTGATAAATACTGTTTAGAATGGCTACCTGCGCCGGCTTTAAATACGGTTCATGGGTTTTCAGCTGATTGTATAAATTCTGTTTCAGCTCTTCCTCATCATCTTCATAAAACATAGAATCTTCATCTATTTCCGTTACCGCTTCCAGCAATTGACGAAAAATGAAATCCTGTAAATTTCCGGCCAACACTTCTGCCTCTTCGTCATCATGAGGAATAAATGTTATGGGAACTTCGCCATTATTCTGCAGATCAAACTGAAAAGCATATAAATCCCCTGCCCCATTTTTAGCAAACGGAACAAATTGATAATTAGGATGAACATTTCTGTAATCATCATCATCAGACATTTCTTCAATGGAAGCTGTGACAAAATGATGATCATTCCAGATCTCAATATCATATCCGAAGAGCAATAACGGAGGGTTCTTTTTTAGTTCAGGAAACACCGTGAGATACCAATCCGGTCCGGTTTCCCCCCAATCCAACATTTTGTTTTCAGCCAGCTGGTTATATATTTCAGGATATTGAAAATTATATTTCTGTTCTAGTTCTTCTCTATTCATTGTAGTTATGTATTACGTTCTATGCAAGTATATAGTAGTGATCTTAGTTTTACAATATGCTTTTTATTCAAAAATAAGCCTATTTACCGGGGTTTACAACCTTTAAAAGATTTATACTGAAAACGGATAATGCTCTCCCAGTTTGGGATGAATGGTATTCAAGGCTTGATAAAATCCCAGCTTAACAGATTTCGGGATATGTTCATGTTCCTCAAAATACATATCCAATTGCTGAATGATGAATGCCATCTGCAGCCACTGTTGAAAACTGATATACATGGGCTCTATCTTCTCATCATAATCGTGGTCATAGAAGAAAACCTCATCCTGTGTATCCAGAAACCACCGGTCACCCTGCCCGTTTCCGGCAAAACACCAATAATCATTTAGTTCAAATTCTTTATTTTCATTGACTGCTTCCACAGCATTATATACAATTGTTTCCGAAGAAACCTCTGTTGTTTTAATGGAAGTCACCAGATTTTGGTAATATTCAGGAAAAGAAAACGCTACAGCCTTCGGAAAGCTTTGCAGATTTTTTCCCCATTTCAATATCTCAGCTTCTATTTCTTCAATCGTCAGTATTTTAAACTTCATCATAGCCCCCTTAATTCTTAATTCTTAATTCTTAACTCTTAACTCTTATCTCTTGGCTCTTTATTCTTGATTCTTGGCTCTATAAAGCTCTCTCACCATCACAGCTTTCCGTTTACCAGTTCATCAACTTGAGTATAAAAAGAATCTTTACTGTAATCTGCCAGTCCCTGATGATGAAGACGGATTCTCCCTTTTTTATCCAGTACAACTGTAGTCGGTAACGAACCGCTATATAACTCCTTTGGAATAGCGCCGGCAGGGATTATAAAAGGAACCGTAAAATTCTTCTGTTTTAAGTAGGCTTTACCAAGCCCAGGATTGTCATCCAGATTTACAGTAAGAAATACTATATCCTGATGATTCCTATACTTTTCATAAAATTCCTGAATAGAAGGAAATTCTGCCCTGCAGGGAGGACACCATGAGGCCCAAAAGTTAATAAAGACTACTTTTCCTTTCAGATCAGAAGTATTGATTGTAGTTCCATCTTCATTCTTAACCATAAAATCTATGGAAGGTATCTGTGAAGTGGTAGATTCCGATATGTTAGAATTAAGAATTCCAGTAGAAGCCATTTGTCTCATCAGCCAGGCCTTTGCATCCGGGTTCACCAATAAAACAACCAACAGAACTGCAAAAATTACAGTAAACCAATTATTTTTCATCCATTTTTTCAGATCTTCCATATTTCTTATTTTTCAGATAAAAATCCTTTGAAAAGCATTTCTATATTATAATGTTTTTAAAGCCTTAGCAGCATTTTCATTTTTAGGATTTATTTCCAACAGTTTCTGATACGTCTGCTTTGCCTTATCTTTTTGACCAGCTTTCACATAGGCTTCTCCTAAACTGTCATATACATTTTGACTGTTAGGATACAATATGGAATTTACGCGAAAAAAATCAATTGCTTTTGTGAAATCTTTTTTACCAAGCAATGCATAACCGGTATTATTCAAATAGTCTTCGGAAAGAAAATAATGATCCATATCTTTGACCTTGCCATTTTTATAGGCTTCTAATCCTTTATCAAAACTCCCTTCCATAATCAATTCTAAAGGCGTTTTTTCGTCACTGTTCATTTGTGGGCTTTTTGAGCGTATCGTTTTATCCTGTAACACCTGTACAAGTTCGAGTTTCCCTGTTGAAGCATTTTTTACAAATTCTGATGTGAAATCCCAATTCTGTGTTACATATGTATTCTCTCCCACTTTAATGAGTTCCATTGGGGTTTCCAAATCATTAATATTCAGTAGTAACTTTCCGTTTTCACGATAAATCCTGTAAAGTCCGTACTGGTCAAATTTGTAACGCCCGATACTTTCATTAAAGTCCTGCTCGGTTAGGGATAAAGCTTTATAAACAGGGGGAAGATAATTGGGCCATTGATATACAGATGCCACTGCACGAACCAGCTCTTCTATAAAGTCGGGTTTATTGGTATTGGTTAAAATGACAACTCCGTCACCACTGGTTTTACTTCCTATAAATCTGCTGGAAAATCCTTCATTCCAGCCCCCGTGATTGAAATAAACCTGCCCGCTTTTATTCTCCAGAAAAACTCCTAATCCTTCAAATTTATCGATGAAAGGACTTGTAAATTCCTCTGCGGTTTTCTGAGAAATAACGATGTGGCTTTTATTATGCAATGTATTTTGAATATCAATTACAAATTTGGCCAGATCTTCAGCGGTAGTCCACAGCCCTGCAGCCGCCATTTCAGGATAAGTATGATACTTTCCCTTCACTCTTTGCCCATCCATCGTATAGGCTGTAGCTGCCCACTGAGCCTGACTTTCAGGTAGTGGCTGACTGAATGTACTGTTTTTCATACCCAAAGGCAAAAGCACATTTTCCTCTATAATGGTTGGAAAGTCTTTCCCTTTAGTATCTATGAGCATTTGCTGCATCACACAATATCCACCACCAGCATAGCGGAAGGGAGTTCCGGGAAGCTTATCCACTATAATAGCAGAAGTATTAGACGGGCTTTCTCCCTTTAAAACCTGGAGTAGCGTTGGTATAGGTATGCCGGCTTCATATCCGGGAAATCCACTCACGGTAAAGCCTGCGGTATGACTAACAATATTTTTGAGACTGACTTTTTTTTCTTTCGTAAATTTATTTTCAGGAATTTTCCAGGAAGTCAGATAGGAATTTACATCAGCATCCGGGTTTATTTTTCCTGCTTCCACTTCCTTTAGTGCAGCATAAACACTTACGGGTTTACTCATAGAGGCTGCCTGAAACAAAGTTCCGGAATTCACAGGAGTTTTGGATTCTACATCTGCCAGGCCGTATGTTTTGCTCCAGATCACTTTGGAGTTTTTGATCACTGCAATGCTTACTCCCGGAACATTATAATGTTTCATCCGGGATTCCAGCGTCCAGAGTGGCTTACCCTCAAAACGAATGACAGGCATTAATCCTGATTCTACACTGGAAATCTCTTTGGCTAATTTGGTTTGGGACTGTGCCAATACGGAATTCCCTATTATTCCGAAGACAAATGCAATATAAAAAGACGTTTTAACGTTCATGGTATTGAAGTTTGGTTCCTCAAAAGTATAACTTTACCGTTACTAAATAGAATGTATTTTGTAGATTCCTGCTTAATTACCTAAAAATTAAAAAAATAATAAACCAGCACAATACTATGTTTCACATAAGTTCTATTATCTTTGCCAGCGAAGTTTCCGAGTATTTTTTAGAATAAAAGGGTTGGTTAAAGAATTAATTTATTCAATAACAAGTTTTTGTGTAACTAATCCTCGGTCTCTTCAACTAATCTTACATCAATAAACTATTTTAATATAGAAAAGATCTACTTCTTTTTAAACAAAACTAATGCAAACATCCTTTTTAAAGATTACCGCAGCCACCGCTGCGCTCTGTTTCAGCACCTTTGTAATAGCTCAACAAACCTATTCTGTAAGCGGAACGGTTAAAGATAAAAAAAATGGCGAGCTACTAATCGGAGTCACGGTAAAAGTAAGTGAAGATCCTTCTATTAACGTTGTTGCCAATGAATATGGCTTCTATTCTTTATCCTTACCGGAAGGCAATTATACGATCATTATTTCCAATTCAGGATACAAAGATTTTGAACAGCAGATAAAAGTTGATCAGAATATAAAGCTTGACCTTCCTCTTATCCAACAGGAAGCCATCTCCAAATCGATTGATGAAGTAGTGATAACGGGTATAAAAAAAGACAAGAATCTTTCCAGTGCTCAAATGGGAACTGAAACACTAAGCATCAAAAATATTGAAAAACTACCGGTTTTATTCGGTGAAAAAGACGTTATGAAAACTATACAGCTTTTACCGGGTATCAAAAGTAACGGTGAGGGAAGCAGTGGATTCAGTGTAAGAGGTGGTGCTACCGACCAGAACCTGATCTTACTGGATGAAGCGCCGGTTTATAATGCGTCTCACTTACTGGGCTTTTTCAGCACCTTTAACAGTGATGCTCTGAAAGATGCCAGTATTATCAAAGGAAACAGCCCTGCCCAATATGGAGGACGTCTTTCTTCCGTATTGGATGTAAAGATGAAGGACGGAAATAACCAGGATTATAATGTCAACGGAGGAATCGGGCTGATCAGCAGCAGGCTGAGTGTAGAAGGCCCTATCCAGAAAGAGAAATCATCATTCATTGTTTCCGGAAGAAGAACTTATGCTGATTTATTCCTTAAGACCAATAAAGACTACAAAGACAATAAGTTATATTTTTATGACCTTAACTTAAAGGCCAATTATCAGCTTAATGAAAATAACCGTCTTTATTTATCTGCCTATTTTGGAAGAGATGTCCTTGGATTAGGAAATACATTCTCAACAGATTGGGGAAATACTACAGCCACACTGCGTTGGAACAGCATCATCAACAGTAAATTATTTTCCAATACATCCTTCATCTACAGCAATTATGATTATAAAATCAGCCTGAAGAGCAATGATAATGTATTTGATTTAAATTCTAAAATACAGGACTGGAATCTTAAGCAGGACTTCACCTGGTTTGCAGGAAATAAACATTCTATACGTTTTGGCCTTCAGTCTATTTATCATACCCTTACCCCAAGCAGTGCCTCAGGGACCAGTGTGAGCAGCTTTCCAAGAAATCCAAGATATTCATGGGAGAATGCCCTGTATATCAATGATGATTATAAGGCTACAGAGAAACTTACCATTAATTATGGGGTAAGACTTTCCCTATTCAGTGTATTGGGAGGTGATACTTTCAACACGTATGAGAATGGAAATCTTACAGAAAGCAGGTTTTTAGAAAAAGGAAAACTTGGGAAAACCTATATAAATCCTGAGCCCCGTATTACCGCCAATTACCGTATCAACGAAGTCAGCAGTGTGAAAGGAGGATATTCCCGTAATACTCAAAATCTACACCTTTTAAGCAACTCTAACAGCGGAAATCCTACAGACCAATGGATTGGAAGCAGCTATACGGTAAAACCGGAAATTGCAGACCAGATCAGTGCTGGCTACAGCAGGAACTTCAAAAACAATAATTATGAAATCAATGCTGAAGTCTATTACAAATCCATGCAGAATCAGATCGATTTCAAAAACGGAGCTCAGATTGGATTTGATACAGGATCAGATGTAGAAAATGAATTGCTGTTCGGAAAAGGCAGAGCCTACGGTCTTGAGCTTATTGCCAAAAAGAAAAGCGGCAAGCTTACCGGATGGATTTCTTACACGTTATCCAAAACTGAAAGAAAAATAAACGGGATCAATAATAATGAATGGTATAATGCCAGAATGGATAAAACGCATGATCTATCCGTAGTAGCTACTTATCAGTTTAATGAAAAGTGGTCCATGTCCGGACTTTTCCTGTACAGTACCGGAAATGCAGTGACCTTCCCTACCGGAAAGTATGAACTGAACGGGCAAACGATCTTCCAGTACAGCAACAGAAATGCAGACAGAATGCCTGCTTATCACAGAATGGACCTGAGTGCGACCTATGAGCCAATCTCTAATAAGCGTTTCAAGGGTTCATGGACTTTTGGTATTTATAATCTGTATGGTCGTGAAAATGCCTATACGATTACTTTTGAAGACAACCCAAATAATCCGGGAGCAACACGTGCTATGCAGACTTCTCTATTCCGTTGGGTACCTAACATCACTTACAATTTCAAATTTTAAATCATGAAAAATACATTTTTTATCATATTATCCCTGTTTGCTTTAACATCTTGCGAGAAAGAGATCGATCTGGATCTTGCCGACCAAAGTGGAAATATTGTCATTGAAGGAAATGTTACCGATCAGGCCGGGCCTTATATCGTGAAAATAACAAAATCTGTGGGCGTTTCACAGCCTAATCAATATCCTGCTGTAACGGGTGCACAGGTTACTTTAAGCGATAATGCCGGTCAAACGGAAGTTTTACAATACATAGGCCAGGGAAAATACCAGACTACCAATTTTGTGGGAGTATCCGGCAGAATCTATACCCTGAATGTACAGGCAGAAGGAAAGCAATATACTGCTCAAAGCACAATGCCTGAAGTAGTGGATTTTGAAGGTCTGTCACAGGATTCATTTTCTTTCGGGGACGAAAAAAGCTATACCCTTTTACCCATTTTTACAGATCCTGTTGCATTAGGCAACCGTTATCTTTTCAGCTTTACCATCAATAATTTAACAAAAAAATACATGGATGTCTTTTCAGACAATGTGAATAACGGCCTTGCCAATCAGCGTCCGATCATCCTTCCGAATGATGATAATGACGGCAGAGATCATAAAGTAGTTGTGGGAGATACCATTCACGTTGAAATGCAAAGCATTGACACCAATGTATTCACCTATTACAGTGCTCTTCTTCAGATTTCCAATGGTAATGGCGGCAGTGTGACGCCAGCTAACCCTCCAAGTAATATCAGCAATGGAGCTTTAGGCTACTTTTCAGCCCATACACAGAGTGAGCAGAGTTTTGTGATCCAGGAAGTAACCACTCCATAATTTAAGAAAAAAATTACCCGGCAAATATCTTCTTCATGTGTATTAAACAGAAGGGTATATTCTGAGGATCTATTCAAAATAAAAGCAGTCTTCATCATTTTGAAGACTGCTTTTTTGAAAATGTACGAATATTCTGAATTAAAAACCTGATTCCAGTACCTTTAACAGTTCTGTCTGCTGGATCACATCATTTTTGCTGCTGATAAGATTATAATTAGCCTGAAGCCATCCGTTGCGGACAACAAAAAATGTATAAGCATCCATTAATCCTTCTTTATATTTTTCTTCAGATTTCTGAAAAGACAGTTTTTGATTTTCAAAATTGGTGTCCAGCAAATTGTATTTCTCCTGGGCGTTTAAAAACTGTGCTTTAATTGAATTAATATTTTGGGTCAGGTCGTTGATGATTAGCTCCTTATCATACTTGGAATTGATGACATTCAGCTTTGCTGTTTCCACGTTCGTTTTTACCTGTAACTTATTAAAAATAGGAATATTGAGTCCCAAGATTACAGACTGGTTTTTGTTTTGAGAAAACTGATCGGAGAAACGAATACCGGAACCGTCATCCTTTCCCAGCACTTTATTATAAAAAGTAGACCAGCTGTAACTTGCATTTAAAGTTGGCAAATACCCGGCTTTTGCTATATCTTCTTTCTTCTCCTCTGCTTTAATCTCTGCTATCACAGATTGGTAAGCAGGATTTTTCTCCAATAATTTTTTTGTAAAATCCGGATCTCGAAACGCTGCTTCCGAAGAGAGATTTTCATCAGTCATCACGAACTCCAAAGAATCCTGAGTAAAAGCCAATGCATTCAGCAGGTTAATTTTTGACTGATCCCGTTGATTTTTAGCGGACACCCATTGCTCCTGTAAAGTTCCCAGATTCGCTTTGATATCGTATACATCACTTTTGGGTCTGTTTCCAATTTCTACTTCTTTTTCGGTACGCTTAATCTGATCCTGCATTCCGGATATCTGGGTTTCCAGGACTTCCAGCCAGCTTTTCGCATTCTGGTAGGCAAAAAACATTTGAATAACATTCAGTTTTACCTTATTCTGTGCGAGCTTAAGCCTGTACGTACTGGTTTGTTTATTCAATGTAGACAAAGATATATCCAGCATATTTTTCCAGTTGAAAAGACTCCAGTCTGCCTGAGCCGTAAACTGATCATATTGTGTATTGAGAGCTTCCCGCTGATTACTCGACTGGTTAATGGAAGAACCAAAGCTATAGGTATGTTTCACCCCGGCTTCTACAGAAGGCAGCAGCATACCTTTTGATCCTGTAATCAGCTTATCATTTTTGGCAACATTCACGGTGGCTTGTTTAACCAGCGGATGATGAGCTGCAGCATAATCGAGACATTGTTGCAGGTTCCATGTTTGCTGAGCCGGATAAAGGCCAACAAAAAACAGGAAAATAATATTTTTCATGAGGACGTTCTGATTTAAATAATTAAGAAAATAAGAAGAGCGATGAACTCCATTTACTCATACTTCAGATATTTGATGAGATCTACTTTTGTGGCTTTATAAGCTTTGATACTTACGACAGCAAATGTTAACCCCAATAAAACCAGGAAACTGACAACAAACGGCCACACCGGCATATCTATTCTATAGGCAAAATCTTTCAGCCATTCGTTCATCAGAAAATAACAGATCGGAATACTGATCAAAACAGCAATGACAGCAATCCAAAGGAACTGACGGGTGAGTCCGAAAACCAAAATACGGTCTGAGGCTCCCAAGGTCTTTCTAATAGCTACATCTTTCAACTTCTGCTCTATCATCAAAGAGGAAAGCGCAAAGAGCCCCAGTAAAGCCACCATTAATACCATAGCATTCAGAATGGTAAATAAGGTTTGCTGCTTTTGATAGACTTCAAAAGTTTTTGCAAATCTCTGATTGATAAAATAATAATCAAAAGGATAGCCCGGCTCTGCTGAAGTCTGCCAGAATTTTTTAATCCTCTCAACCGTTCCCTCAATGTCATCCGGTTTTATTTTCACCTGAACATTGTATACATTAAGCCTCTTCGAGGTAGATTGTTTGTAATGAAAAAACATAATAGGTTCTATCTTATATTGAAGGCTTCGAAGGTTAAAATCCTTAACAATTCCTACGACCTTATATTTCTTTCCTTCATCAAACCCCGGACGCAATTCACGCTGAAAAACCTGCTCATCTGTCCAGCCAAATTTTTTAACAAATGCTTCATTAACAATAATAGTACTGATTGTATCTGAAGCCAAATTCGGATCCAGCCAGCGTCCTTTTAATAATTTAACATCCAGAAACTGAAGATAATTATAATCCATTGCACCGGTTTCGGCATCAATACTCTGGTGCTCATAATCGATATTTGAACTGCTTCTCCGTCCGCTCCCAACCACTGCTTCTCCATAAGAAACCTCCTCTACCCCGTTAATTTTAGTGAGTTCATTTCTAAGACGTTCATATTTTAACCATGACTTAGGAGTAAGCTCATTGCAGTAAATCATCATGATCTGTTTTCCGTTAAACCCAAGGTCTTTATTCATCATATGCTTTACCTGGCTATGTACAATTAAACCTCCAATGATAAAAAATGAAGAAATAACGAGCTGTAGCGTAAGAATTCCGTTTCTAAGCCAGACTCCGTGTTTGCTTCGGGAGAAATTACCCTTGAGCGTCTCAATTGCTTTAAAATTCGAAAGATAAAAAGCAGGAACCAGCCCAGATAATAAGGTGACTGCCATGACCATTGCTAAGGAATACACATAAACATGCCAGTCGTTCAGCGCTATTTCCTTGTTAAAAAATTTATTAAAAGAAGGAAGCAAAAGCTCTGTAAGGGCCAAAGACAGGAAATAAGACAGCAGGCATATAATAAATGTCTCTAAAAAGAACTGAAGCATTAAAGAAAGCTTTGTCCCTCCAATCGCTTTTCTTACTCCCACTTCTTTTCCTCTTTGTGATGCTTCTGCCGTTTTCAGATTGATAAAATTGATCGCTGATAAAGTAACAATCAGGACAGAAAGGGAAAACAAAATCATAATGGTCCTGAAATCTCCATTTCCAAACCATGAAGCTTTTGCATGAAGTTTAAGCTGATCCAATGGAACGAGAAATACTCTGTTAGGCCCATACATCTCAAAAAACTGTTGGGCGCTCATTCCTGCATTTTTCGCAGAACGAGCCGCTCTATGTTCCAGAATTTCTTTAAACTTATTTTCAAAAACCGAAGGATCACCTCCTTTTTTAAGCATAAAAAAGCATCCGTAGTTGAAACTATTCCATTGTTCTTTATCATTTTTAAACTGCTCTACAGGCTTGAAAATAAATTCCGGTTTGATCTGACTATTCCCTTCAGGGAGCTCATATACAGCGGTAACCATATAATCTTTATCATCAAATTTTATGGATTCACCGGCAGCATTAGCTGTTCCAAATAATTTTATAGCCACCTGCTTGGAAATGGCAATGGAAGCATCTGATTTTAAGGCATCTTTCGCCCGGCCTGAAATAATTTTAAAAGGAAAAAAATTAAAGAAACTTTCCGATGAGGTAAAACCACCCTGCTGAAAAGCAGTGGTATATTTGGTTATCATTTTTACTCCTATATCAGAACCGTTGAAAATAACATAGTCTTCCGTTTCCGAAATCTTTTTAAATGCCTCATAAGCCAAAGGGTAAGAAATATTATTTCCGTAGAAATTATCTTTTTTGTACAGGCTTTGAAAAGCAAAGATCTGGTCTTTTTTGGGATTCCATTTTTCATAGGATTCCTCATCGTTCCAATGCATCAGGATCAGCATAAATCCGGTGAGTCCTATGGTAAGTCCAAACAGATTGATAAAAGTAGACAGTCTGTTCTTTTTATAATTAATCAAGGCAATTTTGAGCCAGTTGGTAAGCATAATAATTGGATTACAGTTAATAATATTTGACAAAAGACTTCTGGTTTATTCAAATGCACCTGCATCTGCTTTTTCAAAAACATCTTTTCTTTGGGAAGCATGTTCCTCATTGAAGATTTCACCGTCCTTCATATTGATAATCCGTGAAGCAAAACCGGCATCATATGAAGAATGGGTGACCATAACAATGGTAGATCCTTCTCTGTGAAGCTCTGCCAGAAGATTCATTACCTCATTTCCGTTGGAGCTGTCCAGATTTCCGGTGGGCTCATCAGCGAGGATCAGTTTGGGTTTTGTAACCAGTGCTCTTGCTACGGCTGCCCTTTGCTGCTGTCCTCCGGAAAGCTGCTGTGGGTAATGCTTGGAACGGTGAGCAATATTAATTTTCTCCATAATTTCTTCTACTTTTCTTTTTCTTTCTGCAGAAGAAACTCCGTTGTAAATTAAGGGCAGCTCAATATTTTCAGAGACAGTCAGCTCATCGATCAGGTTAAAATTCTGGAAAATAAAACCTATATTTTTTTTACGGACATCCGATTTCTTTCTTTCACTAAGCCCTATCATTTCTCTTTCTTCAAATTGATATGAGCCTGCCGAGGCACTGTCTAAAAGACCGAGAATATTTAAAAAAGTAGACTTCCCACAGCCGGAAGGTCCCATAATGGCCAGGAATTCGCCTTCTTTGATGCTCAGGCTTACCTTGTTTAAGGCATGGGTCTGTACCTCTTCTGCCCTGTATATTTTTGAAAGATTGTGTATATTGATCATGATAATTATGTTTGCTGTTACTGTTGATTATATTTTTTTATAAGCGATGCTAATGAAAGGTTAAAAATATTCATCTTTTTACTTTTTAATATCAAGGATTTCATATTTTTTCAGATCTGAATAATCTGATGTAATAATGGTTTCTCCAGGCTTCAATCCCGATACCACCTCATAGTATAGTGGGTTCTCTCTTCCAAGGCTGATCGTTCTTTTTTCAGCTTTATTTCCTTTCACTACAAAGATCCATTTTCCATTCGTTTCTTTGAAAAAGCTTCCCTTGGAGATCATTGTACTCTGTGTATCTGCTGAAAGCTTTAGTTTCAATCCAAAGGTCATCCCTATTTTCAGATTATCCGGTTTTTTATCCGTAAAATTCAGCTCCACCAGAAACTGGCCGTCTTTTACTTCCGGCAGTATTTTAGTGATCACCACTTCATAGGGTTGATTATTATTATCCAGCATTCCTTTAATGCCATTCTGCAGTTTATTGATGTAATATTCATCTACTTTAGCCACCAGCTTATATCCATCCATTAAATCGACCTTCCCGATACTTCGTCCACTGATAAGGTTTTCACCCAATGAAATAGCAAATGATGAAAGTCTTCCGGAAGCAGGGGCCATGATGAGAAAATTATTTTTATTGGAACGTAAAACCTGAAGACTTTTCTCCATCTGTCCTATTGATGTATTGATCGCAGAAATTTGAGCATTCCTTGAACTCTTTTCTGTAGAAAATCCCTTTTCAATAATTGATTTTCTCTGTTTCTGGTAGGTCAGATTCTGTATACTGATGTCGTAATCTGTTTTTTTTCCGATGTCCGCGTCATAGAGTCTCTTTTGCAGATTAAAGCTCTGAAGTGCCGTATTATAATCATTCTGGGCTTGTAAAAGCTCTTTATCCTGGGCGAGCTCCTGGTTTTTCAGTTCAAGAAGCGTACTTCTCATCTGGCTGACCTGTTGCATGATTCCCGTTTCCTGATTCATATAACTGAATTCCGTATTGGGATTGTACACTCTCGCAATAGGTTGGCCTTTGGTGGCAATCTGCCCATCTTCAGCAAAAATTTCTTTTACCACTCCGCCTTCCAAAACATTGACTAATGAAGAATTGAGTGAATGGGTTTGGGCCGTTACCATCAGCATATCTTCAAATTTCCCCTGGGTAACTGCATCAGTCTGAATATCTTCAGCGGAAACATTGTATGTTTTTTTCTGCCTGATAAAATACAGACTGCAGACTCCTATCATCCCCAATATGACCAGTCCGCCAAAAACAAATTTTAATTTCGATTTCTTTTTTACTATTTTCGTATCCATATTAAAGATAACTCATTTTATTACAATAGATTACACAAGGCAGATGCCAGAAAAATATAAGTCTGTAAGTCCTTGAAAATCTGCAATAGAGTTTGTAATAAGAGACAAATTACTGTTCATTATCGAACACTTTCTGTACGAAAATGAACATTTTTTAATCATAAAGAATCCGTTTTTAATAAATTACACTATCATGCGTAAAAAAGAAGCTCATATTCTGATCGTGGATGACGATGAAGATATCCTGTTCTCCGCAAGAGTCTGGCTGAAAAAGTTTTTTTCAGAAGTAAGCTGCCTAAGCAAGCCGGCAGAAATTTTAAAATTTATGACTGAAAATCAGGTTGATTCCGTGGTATTGGATATGAATTTCAGAAAAGGTTTTGAAAACGGACAGGACGGCCTTTACTGGATGAAGGAAATTAAAACACTGGAACCTCAGCTTCCAATTATTCTGATGACTGCTTATGGTGAAGTGGAGCTCGCTGTAGAGGCTCTGAAAAATGGAGCATCAGATTTTATCCTGAAACCCTGGAACAACGAAAAGCTCTATGCCTCGGTGAATCTGGCGGTAGACATCTCAAGGAAAAACAGAAAACTCAGCCAATGGGAAAATGTACATCAGAAAAATAACCAATATCAACTGCAAAGCCACTCCCCGAAAATGCAGGAAGTTCTTGAGCAGATCAGAAAAGTAGCTCCCACCGATGCCAACGTATTGTTATTAGGGGAAAACGGAACAGGAAAATATGTCCTTGCAGAATCCATCCATGAACAGTCGGAAAGGAAAAACCAGCCGTTTGTACATATTGATCTGGGAAGCATTTCGGAAAGCCTTTTTGAATCTGAACTGTTTGGGTATAAAAAAGGAGCCTTTACCGATGCCCATCAGGATTATGCAGGAAAAATTGAAAATGCCCAGAATGGCACTGTTTTTCTGGATGAAATCGGAAACCTGCCACTCCATCTTCAGACCAAATTGTTAAGTCTGATTCAAAACAGGAAACTATCCCGGTTAGGGGAATCCAAAGAGCGTGTATTGGATGTGCGCTTCATTTTTGCGACCAATGAAAACCTGAAAAAAGCCGTTGCAGAAAATCGTTTCAGACAGGATTTATATTACAGAATCAATACTGTTGAAATTCAGATTCCGGCTTTGCGGGACAGACAGGAGGATATTGGATTACTGGGCCTCTACTTTCTTGATCGTTATAAACAAAAGTATCACAAGCCTAATCTTGAACTTACAGATGATTTACTGATGGGGCTTACTCATTTTCCATGGCCGGGAAATATCCGGGAACTGGATCATTGCTTGGAAAGAAGTGTTATTTTATCCAATGACAGCAAGCTCCAGTTACTGGTGCCTCAACTGGAAGAATATGACAGTACCATCACCAATCTCAATATTGAAGAAATGGAGGAAGTCCTCATCAGAAAGGCACTGAAAAAACATACCGGAAATATTTCTTTAGCTGCAGCAGACCTTGGCCTTTCACGGGCGGCTCTCTACAGGAGAATGGAGAAATTTGGATTATGAGTTAAATAATAGATAATAGACACCAGACTTCAGATATCAGACATTAGAGTTTCGGTATATTAGGTTTAAAAAGTATCATTAAGTTTATGATCAATAAAATATAGGAAAAACTCATGAGTAAAAATAATATCCTGTGGTTGCTGTACAATCTGCTTGCCATAACAAGTGGAATTACCGCTTATCATTTCTTTTTGGAAGAAAAATGGTTCAATATGATGCTTTTCATACTGCTCATGATTGTTTTTGTGGCTTTGATGTATTTTTCATTAGCTGCTCAGGACTCAAAAGTAGAAAAGGTCATCTCCTCCATCAGGAATAAAGACTTTTCTTTATTTCCTCAGGAAGAAGGAAGTCCACTTCTCGACAGCAGTATCCGTCTGTATTACCAAAGTAAAGAGGAACAATTGTCTTTATCCTCTTATAAATTGCTGTATGAAAGTATCCTGGACCAAATGGAAACAGGGCTGATCATCCTATCCGAAAATAAAACCCGGGAAGTATTTTATGTGAACAATGCCTTTCTCAGTATTTTACAGGTTCCCAGATACAACCGTTGGGACCTGTATGCATCAAAGGTCCCGGAATTCTATAAAATTATTGAAGACACTAATTATCAAAGTTCACAGGAGTTTTTCGATATTTCTATCCATAGCAATTCCAGGCAGTCTTTTTCACTCAGAACCCAACAGGTAAAAAACACGCAGCACAACTTTTATATTATTACTCTCGAATCTGTTCAGAAAATTATTGAACAAAAAGAGAAACTGGCATGGAATAACCTGATGAAAGTGATTTCCCATGAACTGCTCAATACCCTGACTCCCGTGAACAGCCTGATCCAGAACCTGGAATACATCAGCAACCAGGAGACCATCGATCATGAAGATCAACAGGATATGAAAGAAAGTCTGATGGTTATCAATTCCAAATCCAAACAGCTTTTGAGTTTTGTAGACCATTACCGTCAGGTTGCAGAATTACCCAAACCTGTTCTTGCCCCTGTTTCCCTGAAAAAAGTTATTGAATCCGCAGCCTGCTTTTTGAAATCCGAATTTGAAAAACATCATATCCAAATGATTGTGGATATTGAAGATTATAGGGTATCAGCTGATGAAAAAATGATTGAGCGAAGTCTGATCAACCTTTATCTCAACGCTATTCATGCTGTTTCTGAAAAGGAATACAAACTCATTACAACTACTGTAAAATCCCAAAACAACCGCATTATCGTAAGTATTACCGATAACGGTTCCGGGATTACTCCTGAGATCAAAGACAAAATTTTCCTGCCCTTTTTCACCACCAGGGCCAACGGTTCGGGAATTGGGCTCACCCTGGCAAAAAGTATTATTGAAGCCCATGGTGGTTATCTTAATTATAAAATATTGGAGGAAGGAAGCAGTTTTGAATTGTGGTTTTTAGAATAAACAGTCTGTTTGTAATGGTAAAATGACGTAGAACAGAGACTATTGAAAAGCATAAAAAATAATTTTCAGGCTTAATCTAAGGCGCAAAAAAAATCAAAAACCTTCCTGACACCCTGTTGTCATAAGTCTGGTCTATCTTTGTTTAAAATTATCCAACAATACAATTTTAAACACTATGAAATTCACTTCATTAAGAATGATTACAAAAGACATTCAACAAACCGTAGCATTTTACGAAAAAGCCATTGGATTAACCGCTCAGTGGTATACTGAAGATTTCGCAGAGCTATCTGGTGATTCTATTACTATAGCCATTGGAAGCACGCGAACCATGAAGCTATTTGGTGAAAATTCCATCGAACCAGCGGGTGGCAAAAACACGATCATAGAATTCATGGTAGATAATGTAGATGAAGAATATGAAAGGGTTAAAAGTATAACCCGCGATATCATACAGGAACCTACCACCATGCCGTGGGGCAACCGATCGCTTTTGTTTTCTGATCCGGATGGAAATCTGATTAATTTCTTTACTCCGGTAAGTGCAGAAGCAATTAAAAAATTTAGCTAAAGCTTTCACTCAAAAAAAGTCTGTGTCACAACTCGTGAAAACGGACTTTTTTTTGATTTCTCTCGGCCTCCTGTCAGAGAATGGTTGTCAAATAGTGGATTCTCAACCCACATTATTTAGTTGTGAGATAAATTCTTTATATGTTTTCTTTTTTAATTTCTGCCTGAGCTTATGATCTCTGTAGACTTAATTCAAATTCTATTTCATCATCAAGCTCTCCCATTTTCTTAAAGTCTAACCGCTCAAGGAGCTGTATGGCTTTAGTATTTTGTTTACTTGTGGCTGCCCAAATGCGTTTGAGCCCAATGGTATTCATTCCAAAGTCAATCGCTAATGTCATGGCTTCCGTCATATATCCTTTTCCTTTATAGTGGGATAATAATACACAACCCAGCTCGCCTTCTCCCTGTTTAAACCCTCTGTAATACCCACACGTTCCCACAATTTTATGAGTAGTGTTATCCACGACAGCCCAATGAATGGAGTCCCCACTGGTATAATCACTATTGATTTTGGTCTGCATTTCAGCTGCCTGCTCAATACTTTCTGCCTGAATGGCATCATAGAACGAAATTTCAATAAGCTCAGGGAGATCTGTATCCAAAACCTGCCGCAGTGATACCCTATCACCGGTTATGTTTGGAAAATTATCGTATTGGGGAAGTGTCATGGTATTTATAGTTTGAGTTTAAAGGTATCAAAAAATTAACTCTGAAATAAAAAATAAAAACTATAAACGAATTAAAAGAAGACACAAAGTAAGATCATCTTAAAAAGCCCAAGCTATGCTCTATGATATTTCTGGATTATTTTTTTGTAAATTACTCCAAGGTTAATAGATTCTCACAATGAAATTTTCATCTTATTTATTTATTCTTTTTACCATTATTCTTCATGCCTGTCATAAGGAGAAAAAAAGGACAGGCAGAGTAAATCCTAATGATACCATATGTTTAAAAGAAATTGAAGAAGCAAATACCGATTTAAAAAAAAGCAAACTGGTATATTGCCATTATACTGGTAATATTCTATGGGAGTCTTTAAGATCTGAGGGTGAGATGAAAAATCTTCTAAAAAAATATTATATTGAATTCCGAAACGAGAGTTCATCCTGCATCATTGATTCAAAATTAAAATACCATTGCTATTGTGAAATTATGGAAGAAGAGATTAATGAAAAGTATGGTAAAAAATTCATTAAATCTCTACTATATAAAGCGGATAGTTTATGGGTTTTAAAAAATATTCATAAAACTTTTGAAATGGGTGGAATGAATGGAGCCTGGGACCAATGTGCTCTTTTCCCCGGAGACAAATACTATAATGAATCAAATCATAGTGCTCTTCAAGAAGCTTTTGACAAGCAAATTACATATGCTGAAAATTATAAATCTAAGAGCCATCAATATTCCAATGCAACTGTTTATGCAGATGTTTCTGTTGATAAAAATGGCAAAGCAAAGGTAACCGACATCAACGTTCAATTCTTCGATTATTTAACAAGACAACAAAACTTCAATAAAAACTCAGAAAAGAACTTTGTAAAAGTAGCCAAAGAAATCATTGAAAATAATCAATGGATTCCAGCTAAAATTAAGGGAATCAATGTTAACTCAAAAATGAATTTGCGGATTTATCTTAAATAACTTTCAAAAATCATCAGTTCTTTTATTTGCAAAACAGATAAGAATTATATTATCCTAAAAGAAATGCTGATGATTACAGTAATTAACACAATTTTAACTTCCATTATGGATTTTGCTGTCGTTAATATCGATGGAGAAAGCCGTACTTTGCAGTCTAATAAAATAAGGAAAAGATGGGGTTATTTGATATGTTTACGCAGGAGATCGCAATAGATCTGGGGACCGCTAATACGCTGATCATACATAATAACAAGATCGTCATCGACCAGCCTTCCATTGTTGCTATTGACCGTATAACCGGAAAGCCAATTGCAGTGGGAGAACAAGCCAAACTTATGCAGGGTAAAACCCACGAAAATATTAAAACAGTACGTCCTTTAAAGGATGGAGTCATTGCAGACTTTCATGCTTCCGAGCATATGATTAAAGAGTTTATCAAGCAGATTCCGGGGATCAGAGGGAGATTTATACAGCCTGCCCTGAGAATTGTAATATGTATTCCTTCGGGGATTACTGAGGTTGAAAAAAGAGCTGTTAAGGATTCTGCCCAAAAGGTCAATGCCAAGGAAGTAAAACTGATCTATGAGCCCATGGCAGCCGCCATTGGAGCAGGAATTGATGTTCAAAGTCCTGAAGGAAATATGATTATTGATATAGGGGGCGGAACTACCGAAATAGCGGTGGTGGCACTTGGAGGAATTGTATGTGACAAATCCTTAAAAATTGCCGGCGATGTATTTACAAATGATATTGCTTATTTTCTAAGGTCGCAGTACAATTTATATATTGGGGAAAGAACTGCTGAAAGAATAAAAATTGAGATAGGTTCGGCACTGGAGGAACTGGACTATCCGTTGGAAGATATTCCTGTACAGGGAAGAGATCTGATTACAGGTAAGCCGAAAGAAATCATGGTCAACTATAAGGAAGTGTTCAAAGCACTGGATAAATCACTGATGAGAATTGAGGATGCCGTTTTGGAAACGCTTTCCCTTACGCCACCTGAGCTTGCAGCAGATATCTACAAAACAGGTATTTATCTTGCCGGAGGCGGTGCTCTTCTGAATGGACTGGCCGATAGAATACACAGAAAAACAGGACTCCCTGTATGTGTTGCCGAAGATCCTCTAAGAGCTGTTGTCCGTGGAACCGGCATTGCCCTTAAAAATATAAATAAGTTCAGATTCCTGATGAACAGCTAATCTCTGTATTTTCTTATGACAAAACCGTTCAGCTCGTAATGAAACTCCATGAAAAGAAATTCAATGAAATTCTTGAACTGCTAAAATCTAAATTAGCTTCAAAAATCAGTGTTTCAGAGGAGCATGGAACAACATTTCTTTCTATAGAAAATTCAAATTACTGGCTATCTGTGGATGCGAATGAATTGACGGTTGGATTTTCATTGGATCACCAACATTTCAGTGAATAATATGGAAATTAAAAAAAGGGAATTGAACAGGCTTTTAAGCTATTAACCTGTGAAATACGGATAACAGAATACAAAAAAGGAGAAACGGCCTTTAAAGTAATAACGGATGTCAAAAATTCTGATTCCTCTATAGAAAATGTAGGGGTTACCGGTGTTTTAGTTTATTCTTTCTGGAAGAAAACCAAGATTGAAATTACTTATTTTGAAAGAATACTCAATCCTGAAGAAATAGCTTCTGAAATGAATCAGATTCTCAATTTCAATGAATAAGGTTCGGATACTTTTTCCATAAAAATAACAAACAGCTTACCTTGCATAAGCTGTTTGTTGATTATTTGCATTGTCATTTGATTACAAAACACCTAAAAACATCTTTGCTCACTCAAAATATAACCGCCTTATACCTTAAAGACTTTGAGTCAAAAAAATATGATCTACAGTGAAACTTAATTACCTTTTTTATCACTTTAAAAACTTAGGAACTTAAATATTACACTTCACTTAAATTGTATAATGCTTCCATAGCTTTTTGTGCGTCTTGTTTTGCCACAAAAATGTGATCATGAAAATAAGCAGCCACTACATTACAACTGATGTTTTCCTGTTTCAGAGCATTGGCAAAAGCTGCAGTAAGCCCTACCGCTTCCAGTGAAGAGTGAATATTCAGGGTAATCCAGGAAGAAATATATGTATAATCCAGGTTCCATTCATCTGCTGATGTTTTTTCTAAAACTATGGTAACAGCTTCAGCTTCGCGAAAGAAAAACAGAACCTTATCAAGATCAGCAATCTTTTTAAAATTTTCAACTCTACAGAAAACATAGTCTCCTGAGTTCAATACAGGCTCCATATTTTTAAGCAGAACCTTTAATTTTTTTTCCCCTGACATTTTTTGTTTACAAAATTAGGGGACTGTATTGATTTATCATTTATCATTTGATAAAAAATAAGATAAGGAATCGCTGGCTGTTAGAAGTGATAGTTTTTTTAGGATCATGTTATAAACTTGTGGACTAAGCAAATTGGATTAAATCTAAAACCTCTCGTTTGGACATTCAGAAATCTATGCTGCATTAAATAAAATATGTAATTTTTATTTGACCTTTTATTTAACGCAAAAGAATAATAATTTGGATGTTCTATTGTAAGAAAGCAAAGAAAGGCGACTTTGTCGCTGAATAAAGTTAGCTTCATCAAAATCGATTTCTAATCGATTCATTCTTGGTTCACTTAAAATCAAACGTAATAAAAATAGCACTTTGCGTCAAAGAGATTGATGTAAGTTTATATTATCCCAACTTTTGCATCTGATCCGTTTTTTACTATCTTATAATTTTTTGTATACTCCTTTCCAGCCTGATCTTAGAATTTACTATTGACGTAAACAAAAAAAAGGAGATCCCCATCTCCTTTTTGTATTAAATAACCTAACAAGACCTATTTAACTTCTTTATATGTGTTTGTGTTTTTTTGGAATGCTTTCAAGAAGCAGGTTTGAGGATATTCATACGCTTATTTAATTTCATCACTTGGGTTTTTATATAACTATAGTTTATTATTGGTATAGTTATATTTTTTTCTCATTTGTGTAAAAATTCAAAGTTTAAAAGATTTTACTTTTTCATTCCCTGAATTCTATACTGCAAAGTAACAACATTAATGAATAAACTTCCTCACATTTCCCATCGATACACGTCTAAAGAAGCATCGATATTTATCGATAAATATTCTGTCCGGAATAATGCTTTTAGAAATCCTATAATTTGTGATGCGTTTTGATAAGATCAATCAGCTCAACAATATTTTCAATTTTTAATTTCTCAAATATATTTTTCTTAATGGTACTCACTGTATTCTGCCTGATATCCAACTGGTTTGAAATTTCCAGATTTCCCAGCCCTTCCGCATACATTTCGGCAATCTGCAATTCTCTCTTCGTTAACCGGGCAAGAGGATTGAGCAAATCCGGATTAGAAACAAGCTGTACCAAAAGGTTACGGGAAATAGCAGAAAAGTATTCGCCTTTCTGTATGAAGTGTAAGATAGCTTCACTTACTTCGTCCTCTTCGCTTAGCTTACTGAGATATCCATTGGCGCCGGCTTTAATAAACTTAAGTGCATGCAGGTCTTCTTCAAGACCGGAAAAGATCAGGATTTTAAGATCAGGATTCGCCGTTTTCATTTCAGACAAAATGTGCAGACTGTTTCCGTCGGGAAAATGTGCATCCATAATTGCTATTTCTATTTCCTCTGATTTGACAAGTTCCATAACTTTCTGTAATGAGGAAGCATGATAAATTTTAGCATCCGGAATCATATCACTGATGATAATTTCTATTCCCTGCCTTACAATACTGTGGTCATCAGCCAAAAGGAAGGTCGTTTCTTTATTTTCAATTGGTAACTCCATTATTATTAATGTTTAAATTGATCCTGAATGTTATTTTTGTTCCTTTATGTAATTTGCTTGTGGCAGATATTTCACCATCAAAAAGTTCCACAATTTCTTTACATAAACTTAATCCCAGCCCTGCCCCAAGATTGTCAATTTCATCAGAAATAATCCCCTGATAGTAAGGTTCAAAAATTTTCTTAACATCTGATTCTGAGATTCCAACTCCCGTATCTGCTACTATTGTAATCAGGGATATTGTATTTTTATCTATAGGTTCAGTAATTATACTGAGATCAATCTGTCCGTTTTCTGTGAATTTATTGGCATTCCCCAGAATATTCATAAATACCTGGTTAATTTTTATATTATCAGCATATACTATTATATCTTCAGGAATCCTGTCTGTGACTACAAACTTATTGTTCCTGGTTTCTATATACGGAGTAATCACTTTTGCAATAGAATTGAGCTCATTTTTGAGATTAAAGACCGTATTGACCATTTTTTTCTCAGCATCCTGATTTTTTGTGTATTCCAGAATCTGGTTAGATTGCAGGAGCAGTGTGCTGTTAGTAAACTTGATAGACTGAAGGTAGTCTTTTATGGTGTCATCTTTCGTCGTTCTGTGAATCTTATCGATAAAAATATTGATAATTTTCAACGGGGATCTCAGGTCATGGCTCAACATTCCTAATATCCTGTTTTTAAAATTAAGGTTATTCTTAATTTCCTCATTCGCTGCATTAAGCTTTCTTTCATAGATAAATGCAACCCTTGTAAAATACATGATCAGAATAGATACAATGAACATTAAGATCATTAATCCAAGCACCAGATAAGTTCTGATTTTATTGTTATTTGAGCTTTGTTCGTTATACTCTCTTTCTAATTCAGACTTAAAATCTTTAATAGCATTCTCATACACTTCTATCAATCCATTACTGTATACCAATAATTTACTGAAATTGCCATAAAACTGCAGATTATCTCTTTGGGTTTTAGCTGCTTTTAACTGTACTTTTTTTATTTCATCAGAGTAATGCTTGTCCATAGACTTCATCGCATTATTCATTTTAGATTTTACCTGAGAAATATCTATCGTTTTATTATTGGTTAGGGTAACCACCGTACTTTCTTTCTGAACATTCACCTTACCTGTTATGGCATCTTTCAAACGGCCCATGAATCCCTTCTTTTTAACGGTATCGGCATACGTTCGGGTCTGTATATTGAAATCTTCAAAATCATTCTTATACTTTTCCGGTTCATATTCTTTATCCTGGGTTTTCGCAGGTGAGTTCAGAGAAGACTGATATGCAGAATCAATCAGTGTTTTCAGCTTGTTAACTTTAAGAGTATCTTTTTTACGCAGTTCAATATTGTTTTTCAGCCTCGGGCTTGTTTTTTCATATTCCCCTATTTTATCAAAATTCCCTTTAAGCTTTCGAAGAGACTGAAAATAAAGCTGCAGGTCTTTATCATCCTGGCTGACCATATATTTCTGAAGGTGATCCTGTGCATCCATGAAATCTTTCCTTGAATTATCCGTTAATCCTCCCAATGCCCTGCTTTCTTCAAGCTGACTTTTAATGAAATTCAATTTCTTTTCATTGACAAATTCATTATAAAAAAATATAGCTATAATCACCTGTATCAACAAGATACAAAGGATTAATGAGTAATGAACAATTTTCCTCAACTTAAAATTTAAGAATTTATATTTCATATGTGTTTATCCGCTAAATTAATTTTCGCCATTATCTTAAGTTTATAGTTTTATTTTCACGTAGTAAATCTGTGTTAAAAAACCTAGTAATCGCTGTATATCATTCAATTGACAAAGGTAAAGTAATTTTTGGCTTATCATAATATTAATACCAGATAAAACATTAGGAATTTAATTTTTGGTGTACATATTTCTTGTAAAAGATACCAGAAATCAGATAGAAGACGCCATGCATAGATGAAGATGAGAGATTAGAGATTAGAGACTAAAGACAACATACAGAGACCACCAAAATACCGTGTGGTGATTATTTTTTATTTTTATTCAACACATAACATATTATTTATCATTATTTTATATTGGTATCAAATATTTTTTTAAAAGAATAAGCCTTAGATTTAGAATAATATATTACATTTGCATAACCAGTTATATAATCAATTATATTATGAATTTATTTGAAAAGACCGGAAAAATCGCTTTGGGCAGCCGGCTGCGGTTTATGGCATCAAACATGACAGAGGAGGCTGCAAAAATCTATGAATTGTATGACGTTGATTTCTCCCCCAAATGGTTCCCTGTGTTTTTTGTTTTATCAGAGGACGGTTCCAGAACCATTACTGAGATTGCAGGGGAAATAGGACATTCACAGCCTTCCGTCACAAAAATAATAAAGGAAATGGCTGCAGCAGGATTGGTACAGGATAATCTTACCTCTCAGGACAAACGGAGAAATGTAGTGGGACTTACAGAAAAAGGGATCGAACTTTCATCAAAGATAAAAATTCAGTGTGCTGATATTGATGAGGCTATTGACGGAATAATCAGTGAAGCAACCCACAATCTATGGGACGCACTTGCTGAATGGGAATTTCTGCTAGCCCAAAAGTCGTTATTAAAAAGAGTACAGGAACAAAAGAAAATCCGCGAAAGTAAAGAGGTGCAGATTGTAGAGTATGAACCCAAGTATCAGACGGTTTTTAAAGCGCTCAATGAAGAATGGATTTCCAGCTACTTCAACATGGAAGAAGCCGATTATAGAGCATTAGACAATCCGGAGGAATATATTTTACATAAAGGCGGAAAAATAATGGTAGCCTTATACCATAATGAACCGCTGGGCGTATGTGCTCTCATAAAAATGGATGATCCTGATTATGATTTTGAACTGGCAAAAATGGCCGTTTCACCAAAAGCACAGGGAAAAAATATGGGTTGGTTACTAGGGTGTGCAATGATCAATGCTGCCAGAGAATCCGGGGCTTCAAAACTCTACCTTGAAAGCAACACGCTATTGAAACCTGCCATCAGCCTCTACTATAAATTGGGATTCCAGAAAATAACAGGACGCTCTACTCCCTACCAACGATGCAACATTCAAATGGAATTAAATTTAAAAGATCAATAATGTACGACAAAAAAGTAGCCATCGTCATTAAGGACGATTTATTAGCCTGGCAAAAACTTAACGTTGTTTCTTTTCTGGCAGGAAGTATTGCTATTGAATTTCCGGAGACCCATGGTCAGGAGTTCATCACTGCAGACAATGAAAAATTTTTGCCATTCATCAAGCATCCCACTCTCATCTATAAAGCAGACACTGATGAAAAACTGCATAGAGCTTTCCGCCGTTCCAGAGACCGTGAATTAGCGATCGGAATTTATACCCGTCAGCTTTTTGATACCCGCTCAGGCGAAGAAAATGTTGCAGAAATTGCAAAACATCCCGCAGAAACTTTGGATTTAGTAGGTATTATTGTGTATGGTGATCGTAGAAAGGTAGATAAAGCTCTTGACGGTCTAAAGTTTCACGAATAAATAAAAATAGTTTTTATTGAATGTCATAAGTCCACCTACTTTAACCCTATTATATTCTGTTTTCATATCGTAATCATTAGTATTTTCTATCTTTCATCAGGAATCTTGATATGATAATTTCCTAACTTGTACGTTTAAGAAATAAAAAATATAGAATACCGGAGATCATTTCGAATGAAGTAAAAAACGTTACTAAGCTGTGTAACGATTCTGCATTTCAATTGCTATCTCAGATATTCGCAATCCAATACAGCTTCATCATTTATGACAAATAAAGATTTTAATTCTCAGAGAGGTTTTACGTTCAGTAAACATGTTCCGGAAGAATTATCACATTTTGACCGGGTCTTTGATGTTTTCAAAGATTTACTTACCCACACTTCCGGCGATATTGAGGAAGCCTTTGAATGGCTCGACATGCTTGATAAAGAATATGATATTTTTAGCGATGAATATTCTCTTCAGGATTTTGAAGAAGACTTAAAAAAGCGAGGATACATCAAAGAAGAAGATCCTGAAGAGGGTAATTCAGGACAAGGCAAAGGAAAAAATATACTGACTCCGAAACTGGAATCGGCATTGCGTGAATATGCCCTGGACCAAATCTTTGGGAAACTGAAAAAAAACGGAACCGGAAATCACCGTACCACCAAAGCAGGAACCGGAGATGAACGTGATGGTGAAAACCGTTCTTTTCAATACGGAGATGACCTTGCTACATTGAATTTAACGGAAAGTCTGAAAAATGCCCAGATCAATAATGGAATTTCAGACCTCCGCTTAACGGAAGATGACCTCATCGTAGAGGAAACCAAACATAAAGCACAAATGAGTACCGTACTGATGATCGACATCAGCCACTCCATGGTTTTATATGGTGAAGACCGCATTACGCCAGCCAAAAAAGTAGCCATGGCATTGGTAGAATTAATAAAGCGCAAATATCCTAAAGACTCTATAGATATTATTGTTTTTGGAAATGAAGCCTGGCCGATAAAGATCAAAGACCTTCCCTATCTAAAGGTTGGTCCTTATCATACCAATACGGTTGCCGGACTGGAACTGGCCATGGATATTCTTAGGAGAAAAAGAAATACCAATAAACAGATTTTTATGATCACTGACGGGAAACCAAGCTGCATTCAGCTACCCAGCGGCGAATTTTATATGAACAGCTATGGCCTGGATGAAAAGATTGTTTCCCAATGTCTCAATAAAGCGGCACAAGCCCGAAAACTGAAAATTCCTATTACCACCTTTATGATTGCCCAGGATCCATATCTCCGTCAATTTGTAGAAGCATTTACAGCTCAAAACAAGGGAAAAGCGTTTCTTACAGGCCTTTCAGGTTTAGGACAAATGATTTTTGAAGATTACGAAAAAAACAGAATAAAGAGAATATAATCAGACGGCAGAGGTTAATACCAACTATCAAAACCAACTGATAAAAGCATTCTATTCTCATCCGATAAATAGTATTACTAAAAAAATGAAAAACGATATCACATTTAAAGAATTAAAAAAATCAGGATATACTGATAAAACGATTAATGAAGAAATTCAGGCTAACCTGATTGCAAAAATTAAAGCTAAAGAACCTGTATTTGAAGGTCTTTGGGGCTATGAAGACACTGTGATTCCCCAGCTGAAAAAAGCTATTCTTGCCGGTCATCATATTAATCTGCTGGGGCTCCGCGGACAGGCAAAAACAAGAATTGCAAGAAGCATGGTGAGCCTTCTTGACGAATATATGCCGATTGTAAAAGGATCTGAGATCAATGACAGCCCCTACCATCCTATCTCAAAATTCGCCAGGGACCTTATTGCAGAATTAGGTGATGAAACTCCTATTTCGTGGGTACACCGCTCTAACCGTTTTTTCGAAAAACTGGCGACTCCCGATGTGAATGTTGCCGATTTAATCGGTGATATAGATCCCATTAAAGCAGCTACTTTAAAACTACCCTATTCTGATGAAAGAGTTTTGCATTACGGAATGATTCCCCGCGCAAACCGTTCCATATTTGTCCTTAATGAGCTTCCTGATTTACAGGCAAGAATTCAGGTTTCCTTATTTAATATTTTACAGGAAGGAGATGTTCAGATCCGTGGATTTCAATTGAGAATGCCACTTGATATTCAATTTGTCTTTACGGCGAATCCGGAGGATTATACGAACCGTGGTAGTATTGTTACGCCGCTTAAAGACAGAATAGGATCACAAATTTTCACCCATTATCCCAAAACAATCGCACTGGCCAGACAGATCACAGAGCAGGAAGCCATGATTTCTCCTGAGGATCAGTCGCAGATACAAATCAGCAGTTTGGCAAAAGATCTTTTGGAGGAAGTTGCTTTTGCAGCCCGTGACAGTGAATATGTGGATGCCAAAAGCGGAGTAAGTGCGCGTCTGACCATCAGTGCTATGGAGAATCTGATGGCTGCAGCAAAATTACGCCTGATTGAATCAGATGCTGAGAAAACTACAGTTCGGTTACTCGATTTTATGTCTATTATTCCATCCATCACTGGGAAAATTGAACTGGTATATGAAGGTGAGCAGGAAGGAGCAGATTATGTAGCAAAAATATTAATTGACAAAGCGGTGATGAGACAGTTTGAAAGTATATTCCCACGGATCCCTAAACTGGAAAAAGAAGATATAAAAACACCATACACAGATCTTATCAGATGGTTCAATAAAAATCATCTTGAGCTCAACTACAATGATACGGATGAAGAATTCTATGCTAAACTAAACAGTATAAAGCCATTAGTAACCCTTATTGAAGAAAATGCTTCAGAACTAAACATAGAAGATCAAAACTTCTGTAAAGAATTAGTTTTGTGGGCATTAACCATCAGCAGTAAAATAGATAAGTCTGAAAACAAGTCTGTTTTTACTTTCGATTCTGTGGGAATAGGACAATTTTTGCGTAACTAGGAGAGAGTGTACTTCAAAGAAGAAATTAATTTAATATTATAAGGGAGTAAAGAAGGAATCAAATAACGTAATCCGTAATTTGAAAACCTCTTTGCTCTCTTTAATAAAAAGAAGCCTCTACTCTCATAAAAATGTTATTAAGTATAATAAAGCATGCCAGGAGTTAAGACTATACTTACTCATTGTAACTGTTAAAAAAATAATATTTTAATACGACTCCTTTTGTCGTGTTGCTGATCTACCTTTACTATAAAGAAATAAAAATGAACAACAGCAATCTTCAAAACCAGGACAAAACAGTACCGGCTTCAGAGAGTATTCAGGATAACTCTTTAAATAATACGTGTACTCCATGTGAAAGCTTATATAATGACAGTCAATCATCTGTAGCTTCGGATATCATAAAACGAATTGATAAAAAAACAGGTGAAAACGTTAATTACAGACTATTCGACAATTCTGTCTATAATTTTCCTATTGATGATAATATCTATAAAATATTTGATCAGAATACCTATGTAAAAACATCATTTGCAGTCAATAACACTATATTTTTGGACGAAATGGATGATGTATATGACAATTTTAATGATAAAGATGATGCTGCAAAGTTTGAAAAAGCTATAGATTATCTTAAAACTTTCAAAGGGGGAACCATTAGGTTTTCAAAACCTTTATCCTTTAATAGAAAAGTAGAAGTTTCCGATTTAGTGGGAATTACCATCGAGGGTGTTCAATCTCCATATTCTTTACAGGGTGCCAATTTTAATTATGGATACATAGAGTTTACAGATTCTAATAAGATTGGTCTTGTTATTAATGGATTTAGAGATCTGACTTTAAAAAACATAAATTTTGTCTACAAAAAAGATACAGGTTCAACAGATTACTTATTGGAAATATTTAAAGGATATGATTTTGAAATAAAAAATCTGAAATTTAGAAATACAGTTTTAGGGGGGAATTGCTTAAAATTAGGTAGAGATACAGGGGTATTATGTGCTTTTCAGGGGGATATATCAAGAGTAACCACTGTACAAAATGGCGGAACAGGAATATATACAGGGCAAACCAATACTTCTCTTAATTTCAGAAGCTGCTATGTAGGAGGAGGAAGATGGCACATCAAAGGGACAGTATATTCTGCTTTTATCTCCTGTGCCTGTGATGGGTCAAATGATAATGGCTATGTCATTGAAGGTGGCGATCAGTCAAGAGCCCATACTTTAACGTTTATATCATGTGGAGCAGAAGCTGCCAATAGAAGTGGTTTCTGGGTAGGATCGTATGTTTATAATATTAATTTTATTGCCCCTCATTCAGGAGAGAATAACCAAGGGCTTCATCCGGGTATCGGAGAGTTATTAATGCTTGAGAATAATGGAATCGGCGAACAAGAAGCAATAAGAGTAAGCAATCCGGCATCCTTGAATAAATCTGGAAATGCTGACATCTATGGTACCAGTTCAAGGTGTGCTTTTTTAATATTAGATTCAGTTTATAAAGCATCGTTAGGTAAAGGAATTGATGGAGACAGTGACTGGCGGTATAATAAAGTACTCCAGATAACAGATGAGTCTTTATTTCCAAAAATCGCATCCAATACCATTAATCAGTATGGCAGAATTTCATCCTATACCAGAAAATCAGCAAATATAACAGGAAACCTTAGCGGAACTGAAACCTGGTTTTATTTACAATCAGAAGGAGCATATATTGGAAAAGATACAAAATTGCTTGGCCTTACCATCCAGGTCAATAAAACAATTACTTCTTCTACAGGATCATCTGGAATATTAACTTTTGGTGACGGAATGAATACAAACAGTGATGTTATTTCTAATATAGGATTAGCAGCCGGAAGCAAAATTTTCCACACCTTTAAAAACAATGAATTTGTAGACTTTGATCATCTTGGTATAAGATTTCATATGAATGATAATTCCGTAATAAATGATGGCAACATTAGCCTTGAACTATTCTATGAAAAGTTATATTAACAGGAACAGCACCACTGAATTTAATAGTGAGAAGCAAAAGAACCTTCAGAATTAATCTGAAGGTTTTGCTTTTATCTACCTGAAAAACTGAGATTATTTTGAAACAGGAATACCTGTTAACCGGCAGCAGGATCAACAAGTTCTGTGGTAAGACCTATAAATTTCAGAAGATTCTTATCGTCAAAAAACAATGTTGCATAGTATTTCCCTTTTTTGAAAATCAGCTTTGAGCCGCCTGAAAATGAGCTGTCTTCTCCAAGCTTTTGAACCTTAGCATCATATTTACTGAATTTGATTTTGCTTTCCTGTAATGTCGTTTTGTTCATAGCAAGACCAAAAGGCAGGCCTTCTACAATGATCACTTTATCATCCGGAATATCAAAAAACATTTCGTTGATTACATCATTTTGTCCGAGGCTGCAATATAGTTCCAATCCTGACTTAGTAAGCCACTTGGCATATTTTTCATCATTGGCATCTCCATAGAAAACCGTTTCTGCGTGAAGTGCTTTAGAAACTTTGTCGGTGGTTTGCGGGAAAATAAATTCAGAATTTTTATCCAATAAAGAATGTAAGCCTTCAGCTTTCTGTGAAAATGCAGTTAAGCTCATGAATTGAAAAAGTAGAGTTAAAATGAGGGTGAATGGTTTTATATGCATAGGATTATTTTTTAATGGTAATGTTTGGATATTAAAATTATTACTTGGTCAGATTTCTTGATTTAAATTCTTCTTCTAATGCTTTTTTATCTTTCCTCCATTTGTTGGCTGCAAAAACAGCAAAAAGTAAAGGAAGAAAAGTAAAAAGTCCCAACCCATGCTTTACAGTGCTATAGGCGGCAATACCAATCAGAAATCTAGGATGACCGCATTAGTAATATCGTTAGACTTTTTCTTTTTTATTTTTTCTAATAGTTCCTGATCAGTTAACTCTGATATTTCTTTTTCCATGGTTTGATACAATCTTTGGGTTATTTTTTAGTTTTTTTTATCCTGAAAAATATCTTATACTCATTCATTGATCAGTGAAAATCATCCGTTTCCCGGGCGTCTGCTAAAATACAAAAAAGTACAAATAAACCACTTACTCTATCAAAAATCAGATCATCTTATTCTTGAGTTCTTTATACTTGGAGCAGCCTACAGGCAATACTTCACCCGTTTTAAGCAGTACACTGTAACGGGTACCTATATTGACAAGCACCTTATCCACCTGCAGGAAGTTAACTAAATAGGATTTATGGATTCGTTCAAACTGATCAGGAAGAAGCTGGTGCAATAGCTCAAGGGATTTGTCGTGGTTATTATCTTTTGTCATCACTACAACACTATTCCCGTCTTTAAGGCTTCTCTCATAATGGCACACAAAAACCTTTCAAACTCTTTTTTCAATTAGAAATATGATGTCACCTTCTATTATAAAATATTCCCGGAATCAATTAAAAAATTTAACACCGACAGTGCAGGATAATTTTTAACCATAATTATTTTAGATTGCGATAAAGAAAGAGATTCTTACTATTGATGCGCTTTCTTAAATTAATATTTCTCTAACATTATGAAAAAATATGCTTTAATACTTTTCGCATTCATTATATCAATTCCCGCTTCGGCGCAATACAAACCGTGGACTTCCTCAGAACAGCCTTTAAAGGAAATTGAGGCACTTAAAAAACAAATGGTAAAGCCAAATTTCAGAAATAAGGATTATCTTATTACAGATTTTGGAGCCATTGGTGATGGAAAAACAAAAAATACGGAAGCATTTAGAAAAGCCATTGAAAAGTGTAATGCAGAAGGCGGCGGAAGAGTTGTCGTTCCAAACGGAATATTTTTAACCGGTGCTATTTATTTAAAAAGCAATGTTAATCTTCATTTAAGCGACGGATCTACTATTTTATTCAGCCAGGACAGCAATGACTACCCTATCGTTTTCACAAGATGGGAAGGCATGGAGTGTATGAATTATTCATCTTTAATCTACGCTTACGAAGAAGAAAATATTGCCGTAACAGGAAAAGGAACATTAGATGGGAATTCTGATAACGACCATTGGTGGTTTTGGTGCGGTGCAACAAAATATGGATATAACGAATCCCGTCCGGGAAGACAAAATCCTGCCCGCGCAAAACTTCACGAGTATATGGCTCAGAGAAAACCTGCCCGAGAAAGAATTTTTGGAGACGGATATTATTTAAGACCCAATTTCGTTCAGCCTTATAAAAGTAAAAATTTCTATATGGCGGATGTTTTGGTTAAAAATTCTCCCATGTGGAATTTGAATCCTGTGCTGTGTGAAAATGTTTTGATTGAAAGAGTAAAAGTAATCAGCCACGGTCCTAATAATGATGGTTTCGATCCCGAAGCATGTAAAAATGTGTGGATTAAAGATTCATATTTTGATACGGGAGATGACTGTATCGCTATCAAATCCGGAAGAGATGAAGACGGAAGAGATATCGGAAGACCGGCAGAGAACCACATCATCGAAAACTGTAAAATGAAAGACGGACACGGCGGTGTGGTAATCGGAAGTGAAATCGCAGGCGGAGCGAAAAATATTTACGCCATTGGAAATGTGATGGACAGTAAGAATCTTGACAGAGCTTTAAGGATTAAAACAAGCTCAAGCCGTGGCGGAATCATTGAAAATGTATTTTTCTACAACACAAAAGTCGGCGCTTATAAAGAAGCTGCGGTACGCTTCAATATGCATTACGAAAAACCTGGAAATTATATTCCGATCATCAGAAATATTTGGGTAGAAAACTTAACCGTAGAAAAAGGCGGAAAATATGCCGTTCTTTCTGATGCTTACGAAACTTCTCCGGTAACGGATTTCACGATGATTAACACAAAAATGAATGGAGTTGAAATTCCTTATAAAGTTGATTTCTTAAAAAATGTAACGCTGAAAAACGTAACCGTAAACGGAAAGCCTTTAACTGAATTAAAATAAAATGCGAAAAAAAACCATTTTAGCCGGACTGATTGTTTTATCATCCTATTCTTTTTCCCAGTCTAAACATTGGCAAGGAAACGAAAGAGAACTGCATTATAAAGAAGACAAAGGCGATTTTTTGTTGGTCAACGGAAAATACAGATTCAACCGTGCTTTGTATGGAGACAATCGTGCTTCGCGGGTGGAAGCCGGAGATTTACCGGAATTTGCATTATATCTTCCGGGTATGGGAGGAAATCTTCAGTTTGTAATTCAGAAAGGAAATTCAATTAAAAAATTAATTCAAGCTAATACAATTGAAACCCGTTATCGTCCCGGATCGATGCTTTATACCATTAAAGATCCGATTCTTGGAAATGGAAGCTTAAAATTAACCGTTTTAGCTCAATCAAAAGAAGAAGGTTTGGTTTTAAAAATGGAAATGGAAAATGTTGATCCTTCATCAAAAATTTATGCCGTTTATGGCGGTGCAAGCGGAACGACATTCAGCAGAAATGGAGACATCGGTGCCGATCCGGAATCAGGATTTTATCTGCTTCCTGAATATTGTGAAGGCAATCAGTTTCAAATCAATAAAAACCAGTTTGAGCTTACTTATTTAAACAAAAAAAAAGAAAATCAGCTTATCAACGGAAGTTTTTCAAACGCCAGTTTATTACAATTGACAGATGCGAAAACATTGGAAAAACTGTCTGATTTTACACAAAATAAAGCAGAGCAATCTCCAATAATTTATGCAACTTATTCTGCACAGAAAAATCCTGTTTACATTCAAATTAAAAAAGGTAAATCAGATAAAAATTTTTCAGACGACCAACTTGCAACTATTTTTAAAGAAGCCGAACAATCCCGATTAAATTTAATCAATAGAATTCAGCTAAAAACTCCAGATGCAGATTTGAATAATTTCGGAGCAACATTGGCGGTTGCCGCAGACGGAATCTGGGAAAGCCCGACCTTTATGCACGGTGCTGTTGCCTGGAGGATGAGATTAAATGCTTGGCGAGGAGCTTATGCAGCTGATGTTCTCAGTTGGCACGACCGCGCAAAAGAACATTTTGAAAGCTATGCAAATTCTCAGGTTTTGAAGCCGGATTCTGCGCCCGTTGAAATGGATACACTGTTGCATTTGGCAAGACATAAAGAGAAAATGGGAACTTCGGTGTTTTCCAGCGGATATATTTCAAGAAACCCAAATGACAATTCAAAACCACATCATTATGATATGAATCTGGTGTTTTTTGACCAGATGTTTTCGCATTTCAATTACACCGGAGATAAAGAATTTCTGAAGAAAATGTGGCCAACAATGGTTCGTCACATGGACTGGGAAAAACGAAACTTCAAACGGGGCGACCTTTATGATGCCTATGCCGCAATTTGGGCAAGTGATGCTTTACAATATTCAGGTGGAAAGGTGACACATACTTCCGCCTATAATTACAGAGCCAACCGTGAAATGGAGAAACTGGCGAAATTGATTGGTGAAGATTCTACTCCTTACGAAAAAGAAGCTGAATCTATTTTAAATGCTATGAAAAACCAGCTTTGGATCAAAAAGAACGGTTATTTCGCTGAATTTAAAGATGCTTTGGGTAATCAAATTCTTCATGACAAGCCAGGAATCTGGTCAATTTATCATGTTTCGGACGCTTATATTTTAAATGAATTTGAAAATTATCAAAACACACAATACATCAACAGTCATATTCCGAAGATTCCCATAACAGTACAAGGTGAAAATACCAAAAATTATTATACACTTTCCACCACCAACTGGCAGCCTTATGATTGGTCGATCAACAATGTAGCGTTGGCAGAGAATTTACAAACAGCTTTAGCCTATTGGCAATCAGGGAGAAACGAAGATGCCTTCCGGCTTTGGAAAGGGAACCTTGCCGAAAGTATGTATTACGGAATCAGTCCGGGGAATTTCGAACAGTTATCACATTATGATGCTTTTCGTGGCGAATTGTACAGAGATTTTGCAGATCCAATTGGAGTTGCTGCAAGAACTCTGACAGAAGGACTTTTCGGAGTTTATCCTAAATTATTAGAAAATAAAATTAATATAAAGCCAGGGTTTCCTAAAGACTGGAATTTTGCAGAACTTAAACTTCCGGATTGGGAATTTAAATTTAAAAGAAATTCTAAAAAAACGAATTATTGGTTTAAATCAAAATTTACAAATCCTGTTTCACTTGATTTGTTAATTCCGGTAAACCATTCTCAGATAAAATCAGTAACTGTAAACGGTAAAAAAGTGAAATGGGCAATACAGCCTAACTCTATTCTACAGCCTTTTGTAAAACTGGAAACAGAAAAAGGGAAAGAATTTACCATTGAAATCACCTATTCAGGGGAAGAGTTAACAGCTGAAAAGACCGATTATATAAATTATATTTCTGAAAATCTTCAATTGAATTTAGATCCAAAAAAGAAAATCACCCAAATCTATGATCCACAAGAACTGATTAAAAATTCCCCTCCTCTGGAGGGGTGGCCGAAGGTCGGGGTGGTTAACAACAAGTTTGAATTATCTAAAGAAGAAAGAAAAGGAACTTTTTTCGTTCAGCTGGAACAAAACGGAACGAAATGGTGGCAACCTATAAATGTTGATATTCAATATCCTTTACAAATTAAATGGGTGAATAAAAAATTTCAGATTCAATCGAAATCATCAAACCCGATTAATGGAAAATTGATTATTAATGGTTTTGTTGATAATTTTTCTGTTAAAAAAGATGAAATGAAATTTATTGAGATTCCAACAAGTTCTTTAAGCAAAGGAACTAATTCTGTTGCTCTTGAATATAACGGAATCAAACAAAATATTGAAATCACAGATTGGGAAATTGAAACTCAAGGTGAATTTAATCCCATTTCATTAACCTCAAAATATAACGAAAAAGTAACCCAAATTTTTAATCAAAAATATCTTTCACCAAGGCTCAGCGTCCCTACTCTACAGCTTCCGTGGCAGGGAATTGGAAATTGGTGTTATCCGTTGATCACTGCTCAGATTGACGACAGTGGATTGATGAATAACAGAAAAAACGGTAAAGTTGATTTTCTCGGAATTCCTTTTTTAATTGATAATACAGATAAAAATATTGTCTTTACGAGTCAATGGGATAATTTTCCGGAGTCAGTTGAAATTCCGTTGAAAGGAAAAGGGAAAAAAATCTATTTTCTGATGGCGGGTTCTACCAATCCGATGCAGTCACAGATTACCAACGGAACAATTACCGTTCAATATGCTGACGGTTCACACACAGATTTAGAATTAAAAAATCCGGTAAACTGGTGGCCTATTGAGCAGGATTTACTGGATGATAATTTCGCTTTTGAAATTCCGGATGATAAAATTCCGTACCGGGTAAAATTGAAGACCGGAGAATTATACAAAGGAGGAAGTTTAGCCCAATATTCGGGCATCAAAGGATTCACAGACCGTGCTGTAGAAGGTGGTGCTGCAACTATTCTTGATTTGCCGATTGATCCGAATAAAGAATTAAAATCAATACAATTAACAGCAGTAAGCAACGATGTCGTCATCGGATTGATGAGTGCCACTGTCCTTAAATAAATATAAAATATCAATAGAGACGTTATACATAACAAAAATATCAAGGCTTTAGCCGAAACTTATTTCAAGTTCGACAACGCCTGATTCAATAAAATAAATTAAAAAAATGAAGAAATTAGTCATATATCTGAACCTTTTTTGCATTGGATTTTCTTCTCTCAATGCTCAAAAAATTGACCGTAAAAAAGTCGTTCAGCGACATAATATCGTCAACACAAAAGCTGATACTTTATCTTCTTTAACGGTTGGTAACGGGAAATTTGCGTATACGGTCGACATTACCGGAATGCAGTCGTTTCCTGAATATTACAAGAAAGGTGTTTCTCTCGGAACTCAGTCTGAATGGGGTTGGAACAGCTTTCCAAATACTAAAGATTATAAATTTGAGGAAACATTAAAAGCGTATGATTTCAACAATGAAGGACGTAAAGCATTGTATAGTGTTCAATTAAAAGAACCGGAGCGAAACAAAGGCGCTGTAGAATATTTCCGCGTGAATCAACACCGTTTGCAACTGGGAAATATTGGTCTTGAATTGATTAAAAAAGACGGACAGAAAGCAAAAATATCGGATCTTACCAACATTAATCAAAAAATTGATCTTTGGACAGGAATTATTACAAGTGAATTTTCTCTGGACGGAACTCCAGTAAAAGTCTGGACTGCTTCTTTTCAAAATTCCGATAAAATTGGAGTTAAAATTGAGTCGGATTTAATTTCTCAAAACAGAGTGAAAGTTTTTGCACGCTACCCTTCTCCTACAGGACAATTTTTGGATGACGCTGCTTTTTACGGAAATGAAAACGATCATTCGACAAAAATTATTTCATCAAATCAAACTCACGGAGTGATTGAGCACAAGTTGCAAAGTACTGATTATTATACTCAACTTTATTTCACAGATGGAAAACTACGGGAAGCGGGGAAACATTATTTCGTATACGAACCTTCTTCTAAAAATAAAACAATAGAATTAAGTGTTGAATTTTCATCTAAGAATCCAAAAAGCAGTAAAACACTATTTGCTGATGCAGAAAAAGAAAGCACTTCAGGATGGGAATCTTTCTGGAAGAGCGGTGCTGCCGTTGATTTTGAAGGAAGCACAGACCCAAGAGCCAACGAATTGGAACGCAGAGTTGTGTTGTCAGAATATTTGACAAAAGTTCAATGCGGAGGAAGCAATCCGCCACAAGAAACGGGGTTGACATTCAACAGCTGGTACGGAAAACCGCATACAGAAATGCATTGGTGGCACGGTGTTCATTACGCTTTATGGGGAAGACCTGAAATTTTGGAAAAACAATTGGATTATTATTTCAGATCATTTGACAAAGCAAAAAAATTAGCCGAAAGACAAGGTTACAAAGGCGTTAGATGGATTAAAATGTCTGATAATGATGGAAATGAAAGTCCTTCTTCTGTTGCTGCATTTTTGATCTGGGAACAACCGCATCTTATTTATATGACCGAACTTTTGTACCGTGACAAGCAGGATAAGAAAGTTTTGGAAAAATATAAGGACCTGATTTTTGCAACAGCAGATTTTATGGCAGATTTTGCTACTTATGACAAAGAAAAAAACCGTTATAATCTAGGTAAAGGAGTCATTCCTGCACAGGAAGTTTTCCCTGCAAAAGATACGTATAACCCGACTTATGAAGTGGCCTATTGGGATTGGGCACTGAAAACAGCGCAACAATGGAAGGAAAGATTGGGGCAGCCGAGAGATAAGAAATGGGATGAAGTTATTGCAAAATTAGCTCCGCTTCCCGTCCAGGATGGTGTTTATCTGTCTACCGAATCGGCAAAAGACTCTTTTACATTTCCAAAATGGATGACCGATCACCCTGCGGTTCTCGGTGCATTAGGAATGGTTCCCGAATCTCCGAAACTGGATAAAAAAATTATGAAAAACACGTTGGATATCGTTTGGGAAAGATGGAATTGGGAGCATACCTGGGGTTGGGATTTTCCGATGACAGCGATGAATGCTGCAAGACTTGGACTTCCAAATAAAGCTCTGGATGCGCTTTTTATGAACATTCAGACAAATACGTATCTGAAAAACGGACATAATTTTCAGGATGGTCGCTTGAGAATTTACCTTCCGGGAAATGGCGGCGTTTTAACAACCGTTGCCATGATGCTTAAAGGTTGGGATAGTTCTAAAGGTGAATTTCCAGGTTTTCCAAAAGACGGTTCGTGGAAAATAAAAACGGAAGGTTTCAAAAAAATGCCTTAAAAAATTTTCACATTCATATAGTTGAAGTCTGCTGAAAGGCAGACTTTTTTATGTTCTGATCTTAATTTTTAAAATCAAATAAATAAAGACAGAATAGATAAGTTGAGATTAAACAATTTACCGAAAGTACAGGACAGTCTGCTTATATGTTTATACTAAATTAGCAGTAAATCGAGATAAAATGGACAAGCCAAGACACTTTACACGCAGAGATTTTTTACAGACTTCAACCCTTGGGATCACAGCTGCGGTTCTGGGATTGTCATTTACAGGTTCATCTTCCGACAAACCTTATTTCAGCTTAAAACCAATCGGACGAACTTTTTCATTGGAAAATTATTACATCTGGTGTAATTCTCCGATTTGGGGCGAAGATGGTAAGGTTCATCTTTTCTATTCCAGATGGAAAAAAGAAAAAGGGATGGGCGGCTGGCTCAACGGTTCTGAAATATGCCGTGCAGAAGCCGATTCTCCTTATGAAGAATTCAAGCATAAACAAGTTATTCTTACTCCCCGAGGCGGCGAATTTTGGGATGCCACCACTTGTCATAATCCTTTAATTACCAAAGTAGAAGACGAATATTATCTTTTTTATATGGGCAACCAAAACGGAAAAACAAATACCAAAAGGATAGGCCTTGCCACTTCAAAAAGTCTTGACGGAGATTGGCAAAGGCCTGAAGTACCTCTGCTTCTTCCCGGGGAAAAAGGCTCATGGGACGACCATTGTACTACCAACCCTGCTTTTATAAAAGGAAATGATGGTAAATTCTGGCTTTTTTATAAATCCTGGAACACTGAAGAATATGAAAATCAAAAAGGTCCGGTGAGAGGAAACCGAAAATATGGACTGGCAAAGGCTGATCACCCTGCAGGTCCTTATGAGAAAATAAAGGAAAATCCTGTCATTGATTTTTCATTGCAGCCGAACAATGCCCAGCTGGAAGATGCCTTTATCTGGAAACAAAACGGAAAATTCCATATAGTGGCCCGTGATATGGGATTTTTTAATCATGAATACGGTTTACATCTAACTTCCAGGAACGGTCTTCAATGGTCCCAACCGAAAATCGCTTATCTTAATATGAAGACTTATATTAAGGAGCCTGCACCACCTAATCATTTAAAACGATTCGGGAGATTAGAACGCCCCATGATTTTAATGGACAAAGACGGTAAGACTCCTAAATTTCTATTCGGAGCCACGCAGGGAGGAAAGTTCGAAACGTCTACCTCTTTTGTCTTTGAAATTATAAACACTAAAATTTAATTCCAAAATCCATTTTTGTGTTTTTTTGCTTTACAGGAAATAAACTTCAGATTAAGTATAATCAAACGGCTTTATTATAGTAAGCTATACTTAAGTTTTTACACCTTTATATACTAAAATTGTATTTTTCCGTTATATTATATACCGGGATAGTCACAATTATAATAAATATGTAAACATTTACAATCATTAAAAGCATATCAAAAAAGTTATTATAAAATTTTTGTAACTTGCCTTACACCGTTCGTAACTTTTGAATTATTTTTTAAACTGAAATAAATATCTCCTATTTTAATATCATGTCTGAAACATTTGAAATAATAATCAATGAGCATTCCCGAGTTCCTAAATACAAACAGATTGTAGATTCTATCCTTAATGGAATTGACAGTGGGGAGATCAAAATTGGGGAAAAGATTCCTTCTATAAATGAACTCAGCGAATCCTGCTTTCTTTCAAGAGATACTGTAGAAAAAGCGTATAAAGAGCTCCGAAAAAGGCAAATCATTGAATCTGTAAAGGGAAAAGGTTATTATATATCCCGTATTAATAAAAATGATGTTATCAATATTTTCTTTCTAATCAATAAACCGAGCACTTATAAAATGATGATCTATAATTATTTCGTCAATGCAATCGGTACCAAAGGCAATGTTGAGATGTATATCTATCATTGTGACGAAACACTTTTCATCAATTCCTTAAAAAAGAACCTGGGCGGATTCGATTATTATGTGATCATGCCCCATTTTAGGGATGAACAATCTAAACACACCAGCTCCACACAGCAGGTGTTGGATATGATTGAACAAATACCGAAAAATAAATTGCTATTGCTGGATAATACCAAGCCTAATATTTCCGGGGAATACGGCTCTATTTTTCAGGATTTTGAACATGATATCTACAACGCTTTAAAAGAAGGTTTAGATAAAATAAAGAAATATGAAAAAATAATTTTAGTGTATCCCGATAAATCCATTCACCCCTATCCTTTCCGTATTGTGCGTGGTTTTGAGAAGTTTTGTAAGGATTTTAAGCTTGATTATGAAATTCTTGACGAAATTTATCCCGACATGGAACTGCAGGATAAGGATATTTTCATCACCATTCGGGAACGTGATCTGGTGAATTTAGTTAAACAAATCAGGCAGAAAAATCTGAAATTGGGTGAAGACATCGGCATTATTTCCTACAACGAAACTCCGCTTAAAGAATTGCTTGGAATTACTGTGATTACTACAGATTTTAAAGCCATGGGAGAATCCGCAGCCTATATGATTTTAAAAAATAAAAAGGAATCTGTAAATAATGTTTTTAAATTTATTCAAAGGGATTCTTTGTAGATTTTTTTTTTAAATTAAAAGCGCAATCGATTGCATTTTAATACCTACTATATAAGCTTACTACTTAAATATTGCTTAATTATGATTAAAAAATTAATTTTTGCCACGACTTTTTTAATGGCACTTTCTGTATTCGGACAGAAAAAGAATGATAAAGACGCGGTTTCTGATGCTGCTGAAAAATTAAGATCAGCAATGATAAGTGGCGAAAAATCAGCCTTAGAATCTTTGATTTTACCGGAATTAACGTATGGACATTCAGGAGGTCACATAGACGACGCAGCAGAATTTGTCGATAAATTAGTCAGTAAAAAGTCAGATTTTGTAACCATTGATATTACCGATCAAACGATCAATATTGTTGGCAATACAGCAATTGTTCGCCACCATTTTTATGCAACGACTGCTGATTCTGGAAAAGCTCCGGGTGATGTAACATTGGATGTATTGTTGGTTTGGGCAAAAGTGAAAAACGACTGGAAATTGTTGGCAAGACAGGCTGTGAAATCTGAGAAGAAGAAATAAACTTCTAAATTGTAATAAACAAAATTCGCAAGGTTGTCTTTGCGAATTTTATTTTGAACCGTTTAGTTTAGTTTTTTGATGCAAAGTTTTATTTAAGATCCTGAATATTTTAAGTTAGCAAAGAATGGAATCAATAAATTGATTCTTACGAAGCTAGCTTCATCAGCGACTTTGTCGCCTTACTTTGCTTCTTAAAATTATGTGTTCTTAAAACTAATCTTTGCGTTTAAATATTTGAAACCAGCAACAGAATGATAAGTTTTGGCTAAAGCCAATCAGAATTTTTTACAATGAAAAACGGGCTAAAGCGCGTTCCTATTGATAAATTTATTCTATAAAACTTTAAACTTCGACTTCCATCTTACATCTTCATATCAAAAATTACTTCACTCTGAAGTTTTGTAAATCCTCCGGTTTTTCGCAACAAACCTGTTCCATCACCTGTCTGAACTGCATTTTAAGCATTTCAATAATATGATCCCCTCCTTTATCGCCTAAGGCCCCAACTGCATACATAAATGTTCTTCCCATAAAGGTAAATTCGGCGCCGCAGCTCAAAGCGCGGGCAACATCCGGACCGGTTCTTACGCCGCTGTCCATCATTATTTTGATTTGACCTTTGTATTTTTCACTGATGTCTTTCACAACAGCAATCGTAGATTCTCCTGCATCCAATTGTCTTCCGCCATGGTTTGAAATAATCATTCCGTCGAACCCTAAACGAACAGCTTCTGCAGCATCTTCATCTGATGCAACGCCTTTAATGACTAATTTCCCTTTCCATTTATCACGGATAGCTTTTATTCTGTCTGAATTTAACCTACCGGAAAAAGTGGAATTCATGAACTGCCCCAATTGCTTAACACCCATATTTTTATCCATGTATTTTTCCATGGTCTTAAAACTTGGAACTCCGTGTTTCAGTATTTCCAGACACCATTCCGGTTTTGCCAACGCCTGGGAAACATTTCTGAAATTCAATTGAGGCGGCATTGCCAAACCATTTCTGATTTCTTTTGCTCTGTATCCGAAAGTTGGAACATCAGATAACACGCACAACACGTCATATCCTGAAGCTTCGCAACGGTCGAGAATATCGTCACGCAGCCATTCTTCTCTCGGATGGTATAATTGATACCAGGCTTTTCCTTCCGTTAATTCAGAAATCCGCTCAAGACTGCTTGTCGTAACCGTACTTAAAATGAAAGGAATATTATGTTTGAAAGCTGCTTTTGCTAAAATTTCGGGTGCATTGGGCCACATCAAACCTTGCAAACCGACAGGAGAAATTCCAAAAGGTGCGGAATATTTAACTCCAAACAATTCGGTTTCCATGTTGGCTTCCGCATAATTATTATTCAGGTATCGCGGACGAAGCAAAACTTCCCGCAATTCGCTTGTATTCCTGTCTCTGTTAATGTTTTCATTACAGCCGCCATCGAGATATTCGAACGCGAAGCGGGGCATTCTTTTTTTTGCTTTTTCAATCAACAATTCAAGCGAAGCATAACGGGTATCAAATGGAAATGACATAATTTATAAATTAAGAATTAACGGTTGAAGCACTTTCATCTGATAATGCTGCTGTAAAAAAGTTTCGTCTATTTTCTTGTTGGAAATCACCATGGAAGCTCCCAACGCAGAACCTAACGGAGAATGTGTAGACATCACATTATAATGCTGAAAATGGTGAGACATCAGTTTCATAAATACATCATTATCGGTGAATCCCCCATCAATGTAAATATTTGTAATTTCTGAATTTCCAATGGCATTTGTGATCGTATGAATCTGTAAATCCATCAGTTCGATCATCAATTGATGATAGGCTTCTTCAAAAGTTGCAAATGAATTTAAATCTGTTGCGGTAATCATTTTCCGTTTTAAAATAATTCCTTCAAAGCGAAAATAGATATTTTTATTTTTCATTAAACGCAGATACAAATCCTGATCAAACTGCACTTCTCTGTGGAAACCATATTCTTTTCCGTAATACGCACATAATTTTTCAACCTGAATTTTATATTCATTTCCCATGAAAAAACGGGAGGCTTTTACGCGTTTTCCATCAATGCGCATATAATTCAGGCAATTGTTTTCTATATCTTCATCGGTAAGACTTTCATCATTAAATGGATTTAACGAAATACTCCATGTTCCTGTTGAAACTAATAAAAAAGGTTCTTTTTTGCTTAAAATATAAGGTAATAACGCTGAAGAACTGTCGTGAATTCCAACACCGATTTTAATTTTTTTGTTTCGGTAAGAAGTATTGATGCTCGCAGAAGTCGGTACAATTGGCGGCAATAAAGCATCTATTTCTTCCTCATACACCCAATCGTGGTAATCTGCTTTGTCGTAATCCCACAAATTCGTGTGGCAGCCTATTGAAGTAAATTCCGACACACAAATCCCGGTAAACAAATACGATAAATACTGGGGTAAATGTAGACTGTAACGGATTTTTCTGAATATTTCCGGATGCTTGTATTTCAACCAGAATAATTGCAGGCCAGAATTCAGCATTCCTGCTTGAGGTGATGCTGTTTCGCGGGCAATTTTCAGTTTGCTTCCATGCTTTTCATAAAATAGATCAAGAATTTCATCATCCATCGGCTTAGTGTAATTGTACAAAGGTGTCAGAACATTTCCTTTCTGATCCAGATGCACAAAACTCGCTCCGTACGTTGAAAAATTAATAGCTTTTACTTCGTATTTTTCATTGTCAAGAATGGCATTAAAATTATCTTTTATCCAGTTTTGAAGGGCTGCAAGATCTTCCGTAGGATAACCATCTTCATCAGTTGTGAGCGGTAATTCTGTATATTCACGAACAACTTCTTTATAGTTTTTATCAAATAAAAAGAACTTTTTATTGGTTTTTCCAATATCAAATACTATGGTTACCTTCTTTTTTTTAGACATTCTTGTGATGAATTTATTTTTTGTCATTGCGAACAGACTGAAGTCTGCGAACACAGTTCATAAGCGACGAAGCAATCTCTTCATCTAAACACAAATTAGCGAAATTTTTCACTAACACTTATCTGTTTTTTATAACGCAAAGTTCGCAAAGATTTTTTGACTACTATACGTTTTTAAGATCGCAAGGCGTTTCACTTAGCAAAGTAATACAATTAATTGTAATTAGATTTTCATTTAAATATTATTTTCAACCATTAAGGAGTGTTCAGATTGTAAGATGCAACAAGAAAAAATCCACTCATTTCTTAAAGCAGCAATGCCTAAAATCCTACTCATCTAAACACTTTCAACCTTAATGATAAAAATATAAGGATACATATAATAAAAACTTTCGATTGCACTCAAAAGTTGAATTATCAATTTTAAAACAGGATTTTATAATCCGGTTGCTTTGGTTTCCAGGCCTCTTTCGGTAATTAAATTTTCTCTTACCTTTAAGCTTCTGTAAGCAGCGATCGGATCTAAAGCCGCTCCTGTCTGCAATCTTGCTGCTCTTAGTAACGGACGAACATCTGTTCTGTAGGCATTCTGCAAAATATCCTGCGCTGCAACGACATCATTGTTTAATTGCGCCATTTTTAATGCTTTTTGGTCAACCAAAAGTGCCTGAGCATAAGCAATTAAAATAGCTTCCAGAGACTGTAATAGGTCTTCCAACGGATCTTTGATGTTGTGGCTTGCATCGATCATCCAGGCTGGATAAGGATTGTTTGGATTGTTTTCCATCCCGTACACCAACTCATTAAAAATCAAGAATAAAGCATAAGGTTTAATAGAACCCACCGTTAAATCATCATCTCCATATTTGCTGTCGTTGAAGTGGAATCCTCCCAATTTTCCTTTGTACATTAAGGTGGCAACAATTTGCTCAATATTGGTATTCGGTAAATGATGGCCCAAATCTACTAATGTATAAGCTCTTTCGCCACAAGCATTGGCCAGCATAAACGATGTTCCCCAATCCTGGATGGTTGTTGAATAGAAATTGGGTTCATAAGGTTTATATTCAATGAAAAGCTTCCAGTCTTCAGGCATTCCTGCGTAGATTTCTTGTAAGCTTTTTTCAGTATTTGACAACGCGGTCTGGAAATTCAATTGCCCTGGAAAACTTGCTCCGTCCGCCAACCAAACGGTTAAGCTTTTTGAGCCTAATTCTTTTCCGATTCTGATCACTTCTTTGTTGTGTTCTACGGCATAAGCTCTTGAATCTTCATTTACAGCATTCAAAGAACCGAATTTATATGAATGTTTTGCCCCCGCCTGATCTTGGAATGTGTTAGAATTCATGGCATCAAAAGTAAGCCCGTGAGAAGCAGCTTTTTCTTTAATGGCTTTCACATCACCCGGAATATCCCAAGGAATATGTAATGAAACAGCTCCCGCAGAATGTGTTAATGCATGAATTAAACCTACATCATCTAATTTTTGTTCTAAAGAAGAAGGTTCGCCACCGTAAGAAAATCTTCCAAAACGGGTTCCTCCCGCTCCTAAAGCCCAGCTCGGAATTGCTACCTGAAAATCAGCAATTTTGTTAACAATTTCAGCAACATTGGCACCTGATTTTGTTAGTTTATTTTGTAGAAAATCGAAATCTGTCGTAAAGTTTTCAATTTCGCTTTTATTGTATTGTTCAATGATATCTTTTCCTATAATCATGATTTGATTTTTAAATTTATTTTACCACAAAAGTCACAAAAGCTTTTATCTAATTTTTAAATACTACGTACAAAAGTTATAAAAAGAACTAGAAAAATAAAATATTACCTAAGCTTTTTGGTCTTTTCTAAAATTCCTTTCAATTACTTATAAACTTTTGTGATTTTTGTGGTTAAATTTTTATATTATCTTGGAAATGCGTTGGCCATTCCTCCATCTACATTGATGATATTTCCAGTTGTTTTATCTAAGATTGCGACACAGGCGAAAACTCCGTTGGCGATGTCTTCAGGAAGAATAATTTCATTTAATAAATTTCTTTTTGCGTAAAATGCTGGGAGTTCTTCAACAGAAATTCCGTTTGCTTTTGCGCGGCCTTCTGCCCAGGCGCCTTCCCAGATTTTGCTTCCAACGATCACTCCGTCAGGATTTACTACATTAACACGGATTTTATCTGCGGCCAATTCAGCGGCCAATAATCTTGTCATGTGCTGTTGAGCTGCTTTTGCAGTTCCATAAGCAACATTGTTTGGTCCGGCAACCAAGCCGTTTTTACTGGCTATATTTACGATATCTCCGCCTAAATTTTGCTTTTTCATGATCTCCACTCCATTTTTCGCGATCAAAAACTGACCTTTTACCAAAACATCCTCTAATAAATCCCAGTCTTTTGTTGTGGTGTCTTCCAATGATTTAGAAATCGCCAAACCTGCAGAATGAACCAGAATATCTACTCCACCAAATGCTAAAACAGTTTCTTTAAAAGCATTTGCAATGGCATCTTCACTGGTCACGTCACAAGTAACGGCTACCGCCTGATCTTTGCTGTATTCTTCCGTGACAGCATCTAAAGCTTCCTGATTTAAATCTGTAAAAACAACAACTGCCCCTTCCTGAACCATTTTATCAGCAATGGCCTGTCCGATTCCACCTCCTGCACCGGTTACAATCGCGATTTTTCTTGAAAGCGGTTTTTCTTTCGGCATTCTCTGCAGCTTTGCTTCTTCAAGCAGCCAATATTCGATGTCAAAAGCTTCCTGTCTTGGTAAAGAAGTGTATTCAGAAATGGCTTCTGCTCCACGCATTACGTTGATTGCATTCACATAAAATTCACTTGCAACACGCGTTGTCTGCTTATCTTTTGAAAAACTGAACATTCCTACCCCCGGATAAATGATGATTACCGGATTCGGATCACGCATTGCGGGACTGTTCGGGTGCTTACAAGTTTCGTAATATTCTCTGTATTCTTGTCTGTACTGTTCGAAAAGAGGGTTTAATTTATCTAAAATAGCTTTAGAATCGTTTAAATCTTCATTTTTATCTAAAGTTAAAACCAAAGGTTGAATCTTAGTTCTTAAAAAGTGATCCGGACAAGAAGTTCCTAATGGCGCTAAACGCTCCAGATCATTGCTGTTGATGTATTCCATCACAACATCGCTATCGGTAAAATGACCGACCATTCTGTTTTCAGAAGATGCTAAACCTCTCAACAAAGGCATCAATTGTGCTGCTTTGTTTTTACGTTCTTCAGCAGGAAGAGATTCCACTTTTTGTCCTCCGAAAACCTGTCCGTTTTCTTCGATTTTTTTTGCGATATATTCAGAGGCTGTTTCGATAACTTCCAAACTGTTGATGTAACATTCGTAAGAAGTATCTCCCCAGGTAAATAGTCCGTGGCTTCCTAAAACAATTCCTCTGATTCCAGGATTATCGTTTAAACATTTTTCCAATTGTAATCCTAAATCAAAGCCCGGACGCTGCCAGGGAACCCAACCCATTGTGTCGCCCCAGATTTCTTTGGTAATTTTTTCACTGTCTTTTGCCGCAGCTACCGCAATTAAGGCATCGGGATGAAGATGATCGATATGTTTGAATGGAAGTAAACCATGTAAAGGCGTATCAATAGAAGGCGCTTTGCTGTCCAGATCAAAAATACAGTGATTGAATAAGCCTACCATTCTGTCTTCATCTGCTAAGCCTTGGTACACATTTTTCAGGTTTCTTAATCTTTGTGTGTATAATCCGGCAATTCCTTTTCTTGTCAGAGTTCCGATGTCGCCACCTGAACCTTTTACCCACATCACCTCAACTTCTTCGTTGGTTAGCGGATCTTTTTCGATGGTTTTGCAACTTGTATTACCTCCTCCATAATTGGTAATTCTTAAATCTGCCCCTAATATATTTGAGCGGTATAGAAATAAGGCCACCTGGTCATTTCCTAAAGATGCCGCTTTGTTTTCGTCCCATAAATAGTCTACGTATTTGAATGTTTTAACTTTTTCCATTTGTTTACTTATATTTCTGAATTTCTATCCAAAATTAGACTGTAATATCTTTTACAGCATCCCGTACTATACTGGTAAATACTGTATTTAAAGATAAATTAACGTTTAAGTATAATTATCTTATATCAATCTGATTCAGATTATTTTGATTAATAATTTTGTGCTAATAGTTGTTTTTATTTTAAACATTAAGAAATTTAAAAGGTTCAGATTTATTAAGGAACATCCAAGATGTTTTTGAAGCATACTATTTTAGCTTAACCTTTAAATCATATCTATTAAATTTCTTAATGGTAAATTTTATTTGAATTAATATCCGGGTAATTGACTCAGATTTGGGTTATCTACTAACGGATGACCTGCTGACTGCGCAGCAAAAGGCAACAATTCTGTTTTATTTGGTACGAATCCATAGAAAAGACCGTCTCCTCCCCCTTCTATCCAATTCGGATATGTTCCTCCGTTTTCTGCTGAACCTGTTGGCTTGGTATAGATGATACTGCCGATCTGAAGCTGGCCTGCAGCACCTCCTAAAAATCCGGCTGTCTTTTTCGCATTGCTGTTAAATGTACTGTTGTAAGCCTGGAACATATTCGTAGGATACCATTTATCATCTATTGCTGTGGCTTGCCCGTGTGCTGCTACAATAGCTCTTAATGCAATCTGATAATTGTCGAAATCTGCAGAACCCGTTGGAACATTAGTAATGACTGCAATTTCTGCGGGGCTCGTTATATCAATATATTTTAATGCCAAAAACGGATCACCATAGATCTGTGCATTTTTTTCGAGTTTATAGAGTCGGTAAACAGGTGTATTTGCATAGGCTCCCGTTTTGTTTGACAAGTTTTTCATCGCCTGTTTTGTTGCCTCAATTTCGCTTGCCAAACGATTCATTCTGATCAAATCTGTACGAAGGTTAAACTCTCCCGCAAATTCCCATTTACGCTCCTGAACAATAGCGGCTTCAAATGCCTGCTGGCCGGAAGGAACCGGTACACTTCCGATTCCGGCACGGTTTCTTACCTGCATAAAAGCAGAAGTTCCCGCAGCAGTAGGGCCTCCGTTTAAGTAATTTTGAGTTTCTGCATACATTAATAAAACATCTGCATATCTTAAAACAGGAATATTTAAATTTCGTGCATCTGCCGCCTGAGGCGCAATACACCATCCCATCCTGAATTTACCTGACAGGATGCAGGAATAGGTAGTTCCGGCATTCACCCAGGTATCACCTGCATTACCATTATTTAAGAAATAGACACTGTACGAAGTACAAGAAACGTCTCTACGGCTATCTCCCTGATTAAAAGATAAATAATAACTTGGAAGAATGAATTGTAATGTCTTTCTCGATCCATATGCTCCTCCACGGGAACCTTCATTGGCATATACTCCAAAAGATGAATTTGTATTTGCTCCGTATTCAGCAACCTGCCAAAGGATTTCTGAGTTTGTCACTGAAAATTTTCTCTGGCAGAAATTGAACCATAACGCTTCGAAACCACTTTTGCCGCCCTGAGCCTGTACCAAAGAGTTTGTTCCTCCGTTAATAATAGCAGCACACGCATTATCCGCAATCTGGTATAACTGCTGAATCCTGCTGTTATCACTGCGGCGCGACATCATCGCCCCACTTCCGGTATTCAGGTCCCAACGAAGGGAATACCCTGCGGCATAGAGAGCGATTCTCGCCAATAAGGCATTAGCTCCCTGTTTTGTTAAACGCTCTGTTGTTGCATAGCCACTTTGACCAAAATTTGGAATGTTACCTACAGATTCCTGAAGATCAGTAATGATGCGATCGTAAATTTCGTCTCTTGAAGTACGTTTTGGATATAATGTATTCGGATCATTAGGATCCATCTCATCCAAAGGTTTAAAAACGGAAGGAACATCTCCGTACACCCGAATTAAATTATAATAACAAAATGCACGAATAGCCTTAACCTCAGCCAGTAAAGCATCACGTTTTGTGCTGGCTTCCATTTTGCTTAACCCGCTCACGGCAATATTTGTTCTTTCAATAACGGCATACATCGCAGCGTAAATTCCTGTTACCGTATTCGGAGTATAGGCATCATACTTGTAGTTGGCAATATTATACTTGGAATTATTGGTAGAGCCATCTTCTGAAGAGTGGGTTACGGTGTCTCCCGCTCCCAGCTGATAATACATTTCAGTTGGAACTATACCTCTGTAACAACCCAGAACAAACATCTCTGCAGTATCTATATTCTTAAATACAGATTCTGTATCCAATGAATTGTAGGCCGGCTGATCCAGAAAATCGTCACTGCATGAATTCATCGCTAAAACGGCGACGAAAATTGAGGGAAGAATGACCAGTTTTCTTAGCAATACGGGAGTTTTATGTATATTTTTCATGATTTAAATAGTATTAGAAAGTTAAGTTAAGACCAAGAACATAGCTTCGTGAACGAGGATATGTAGAGCTGTCATATCCAGGTGTCACAGTCACCCCGCTTGCCGCCGAAACTTCAGGATCATACCCTGAGTACCCTGTAATTGTCGCCAGATTATTAACGGTAAAATAGATACGGGCATTGGTTAGCATCACTTTATTTAAAAATTCTCTAGGAAAAGAGTATCCTAATGTTACCTGGGCAATTCTCAGGTAGGAGCCGTCTTCTACATAATACGATGATGGATAAGCGATATTTGCAGTATTTGTATTGCTTAAGCTCCACAGTCTTGAGCCTTCATCAGGATTCAGCTCTTTAAGCCTAATCAAATTTGTCGTTGCCTGTCCGGTATTAGGATCAATCAAATGATAATAATTGTTCCCGAATTCTGAAGGAGCATTCTGGAACATGGCGTATGGACTTAAACTTTGCTTGGTTGCGTTATAAATATCATTACCAACGCTGAATTTCATAAACACAGCCAGGTCAAAGCCTTTGTAGGAGAAGTTATTGCTGATTCCCCCGATAAAATCCGGAGTACCGTTTCCTATCTTCTGCATTTTTCTTGTAAACTGATCACCCGCCTCATTATCAGCAGCAAACTTCATATCTCCCGGTTTAGGAGTTCCGTTGGCAGGCTTTACAACACCCGGGTTTAAGGTTAATGATCCATCTGGATTTTGGGTAAAATCATCAGTCGTGTAAACTCCCTGATAAACATATCCGTACATATCACCCAATTCTTCTCCCACAGTTGCATAATAGGTTACCATTCCCGTTCTGCTTCCTCCGACACTGAACGTTTTATTCAGTTGTCCGTTTTCAAGAGAAAGAACTTTAGATTTATTGAAAGAAATATTAAGGTCTGTTGTCCATCTGAAATTTTCTGATTTTAAATTGATGGTATTTAATGTGAATTCCATTCCTCTGTTTCTCATAGAACCAATATTCTGATATTGTCTTGAATAGCCTGAGGAAACGGGAAGTACACTTTCAAAAAGCATTTTGCTGACGTTATTATTATACCATTCGGAGGTTAATTTAATTCTGCTATTGAAAAAAGCTAAATCTACCCCAATATTGGTTGTTCTCAGTTCTTCCCACTGAAGATATGGATTTCCCCAGTTTGTGCTTGTAACATAGGCAGGATATCCCTGGGTATTGTTCATCGGATAATCTGTAAGCAGAACATTGGTTCTCCATAAATGATTAGCAACCCCGTTATTACCAGTGGCCCCGTATTCAATTCTTAATTTAAAATCATTAACAAAATTATTAATCTTATGCTCTTTCCAGAAGCTTTCCTGAGAAACGCGCCAAGCACCTGCTATTGATGGAAAATATCCCCAACGAATATCCTTCGCAAATTTTGAAGAACCGTCCGCACGTATTGTCCCTGTAATTAAGTAACGATTATCATAATTGTAATTCACACGGGCAAAATAAGAAAGTAAGCTCATACTTGATCTGTCTGTATTTTTATCAGCTACCGTTGCGTTGGCAATATCATCCAACCCGAAATTAGGATACGGGAATTTCGTAAGTTTCATGCTGCTTCCTTCGGATTCTTCATACCAGATTTCGTTCCCGATTAAAGCACTTACTTTATGTTTTTCACCAAAAGTTTTATTATAATTTAAAGTATTGGTAATCTGATAACGGAATGTTTCCGCATTGGCGATATTTCCGTTAATTCCTGTGTTGATAGGGTCTGTAAGAAAGGCGCGTGAATTCTGATCTGAAAAAGATGTTGATTTACTGTTTGTCCAGCTATATTGTCCGGCAGTTCTCCATGTGAAGTTTTTCAGGAAATCAAATTCGACACCTGCATTGGCTACGAATGTTCTTGTACGTTTGTTGGAAGTAGATGCCTGATTTTCTATGAATGGATTTTCTGTATCGAAACCGGAATCTAACGCTGAAAAATCCGGAAAAGTCTGATTGTTGAACAACTGATCCTGAGTAAACAATGTACCTCCGGTGATAGGCTGAAGAAGAATTTTTTTCATCCCGGAATAGGCTCCTCCCCCATTTACAGAATTGTTCGTAAACATAGTGTTGAAATCTACTCTTACTCCTTTATACAATTCCGAAGTGATATTGGCACGTAATGAATTTCTTGTTTCGTTAAAATTTTGAAGCAGACCCTCCTGCTTATTATAATTATAACTAATGAATGCCTGTGTTTTATCATTTCCTGCAGAAATATTTATGTTGTGGTTCTGAGTTACTCCCGTTCCGCCCAACATTTTCTCCTGCCAGTCTAATGCAGAAGCAGACCCGTAGCGATTGGCAATTCTCTGATAGGCTCCGGAATAAAACCCTGGTGAATCTGTCCCCAAATTATTATCAAAAACATTACTCCACGCTGATGGCTTAGACTGAAGCATTCCTAATTCGTACTGATACTTTACATATTGTTCCGGATTTGAGAGCATATCCAGTTTCTTTGAAAGCATATCAAATGACATGAACGTATTATAGTTGATAACCGTTCTTCCTTTTTTACCACCTTTAGTTTTAATAACAATAATACCATTGGAACCACGGGCTCCGTAAATGGCAATCGCAGAAGCTCCTTTTAGTACGTCGATACTTTCAATATCATTAGGATTAATCACATTCAAAGCGTTATCCATTTGGAAACCGTCTACAATATAAAGTGGATCAGAACTTTGGGTAATGGAAGAACCTCCCCTGATCGTAACATTGGCGCTGGCTCCCGGGGCACCGCCTGCAGTCACAATATTCAGACCTGCAGCTCTTCCCTGCAGTGCCTGTAAAGCGTTCATTGCCGGTGTAGCTGCTAAATCTTTTGCAGAAACTGAAGAAACAGATCCTGTTAAGTCTGACTTCTTAACTTTACCATAACCGATAACAACTACTTCCTCAATATCTTTTGTGTTTTTCACAGTATCGTTTACCGCCTTTTGCCCCCAGACAAAACTTGTTGAAAGCATAAATGCCGGAAAGACTATTCGCTTTATATTTTTGTGTTTAACTATCAAAGACATATGTTAATTTTTATGTTACCAAAATACACCGTTACAAAAATCCAGGCATCCTGCAATATCCTGTATTGCAATATTCATAATTTACCACAATTAACTGCAAATATTTAAGTTATATTTTAAAATACTCAACAAATCACGTGTAAATTATCAATCATTCAATAAAATACTTAACTAAACCGTGAATTATAAATTCCTATTTCAAACAGATCCCCTTTTTTTAGAGTTAATTGCTTTTAAATAAAAAAGACACTGAAACAATCAGTGCCTTATTGAGTTATTTTTTAACTCTGAAACTATATGAATAGATATTGTGAAACCGTCAATGAAACAGGGGGAAGGCTATCTTAAGGAATTGCCATACCCTACCATCAAAATAGAAATAAACATGACGATCATTCCAACAGCAATGGTAGTAATGGTTCTTTTGGAAACTCCTTTCCACTCTTTAATAATGACTCCCCACAAATTAGCAATGAAGATAATAAATGCCATGTGTAAAATCCACGAGCTCGCCCCATTTCCCATTTTACTTTCACCCATACCATAAAAGAAAAACTGTAAAAACCACATGGTTCCGGCAAGCGCACAGAAGATGATATTTTTTGCAACAGGTACATTTCTCTTAGTATAGTCGGTGTAAGATTTATTTTTAAAAGCCAAATACAGACAGCCGATCAGATTGACTGCCATCCCGCCCCAAAGAACAACCACATAGGTTACATTATTTTGAAAAAGAAATTCTCCCTGTCCCGGATTTGCTAGTTTCCAGGCTTCATTGGCTACAATGGCCATTGGCTTTCCTGCCTCCAGTCCGAAATTGAAACATGCACTTAAAACACCGGAAATGATGGAAACTATTATTCCCAACCCGAATTTATATTCCGTTTTTACTTCTACACCATGAGGATCTATTGAACCGGTTTGCAGCTCTTTTTCCTTCATCATCCCTGCTTTTCCGCTGATGACGATTCCAATAACACAAACCAGAAGTCCCAATAACACAAACTGTCCCCAATTGCTGGAAAACAGTAAACCGATATTGTCTTTTCCTGTTTGCGGAGAAAATTCATAATAAATAGAAGGAACCAATGATCCGAATATCATACAAAGTCCCAAAATAATGCTGCTCCCAAGCGCAACACCCAAATATCTGACTCCTAAACCATAAGTAAAACCGCCAATTCCCCACAAAGCACCAAACAAAAACGTCAGTCCCAATATGGAAGAACTTTCACTCTGAATGATTTCCCAAAAATCAGGAATGGTCATAAAAGCAGCCAATGGCGGAACGATGATCCAGGAAAAAACACCTCCTATTAACCAATACGTCTCCCAGGACCAGCCTTTTACTTTTTTATAAGGCAGGTAAAAACTTCCTGAAGAAAAGCCTCCTAAGAAATGAAAAAAAACTCCTAATAATGCATTCATAATTTTATCTTATGGATTGAATTTGAAAATTAATACTATGAAATCGATTGCGCATCTTGTAGTGTCATGTTTACAATAATAATTCTTTTTTTTTAAATCAATGATTCGATGTAGCCAAACAAAGAATTAAAAGTTCAATACTTGAAATCATCTATTAAAATTAATTCAGTTCTCTAAAAAACATCAATAGAAATGGGCTAAAGCCCATTTACTAAGGTACATTCTATTGTTGGTTCTTATTTATAGTCAGCTAAAGTCCGACTTTATTGATTTTCCCACAGATTTCTCAAATCTACACAGATGTTTATGCTATACTTTATTTAAGTTGTCAAATTAGACGCAATCAGTTGTGCAAATCTGCGAAATTTATGGTAATAAAAACGTTACTTCAATTTATACACTTCACTGGCAGCAAGCAACAGGCAGCCTAAACCATAATCTTCAAAATCAGGTTCTTTGTCAACAGCAAGTGGCTGACCGTCTTTAGGTTCTTTTCCTGTTCCCTGTACCCAGCCCAGAAATCCATTAGGCTGAACGGAATCTTTTGCAATTGCATTCCAGGCCTTCACAACAATGGGTAAATACGTTTTCTTATCAATTAAACCTTTATTGATTCCATACGCCATTCCATATACAAACAGAGCGGTTCCCGTCATTTCCTTGCCCCCAAAATTGTTTGGGTCATGTAAACTTGCATTCCAGAAGCCATCTTCTCTTTGGATGGGCAGCAAAGCTGATAACAAATCTTTATAATCCTGCAAATATTCCTGATAATGTGGGTCGGATTTTGGCGTGTCCTCCAGCGTACGTACCAAAGCAGCAACTACCCAACCGTTTCCGCGGCTCCAGTAGCAATCTTCACCGTTAGGTTCTTTATAAGGCGGAACAAAACTCTTGTCTCGCCACCAAAGTTTATCTTTTGGGTTGTACAAACCATTTCCGCCATGCTTATATTTGGTAAAAGCATACATCTCGTAGTTTTTATCGAAATACTTTTGCTCACCCGTAATTCTGCCCAGTTTTGTAAAAATTGGCATTCCCATCTGAAGTGCATCAATCCACCACCAGTCATCTGATTTTTTGGAGGTGATCATACTGTCCATCGAGGCTTTCACTAATTTTATTCTTTCCGGATTTTTCCTTCCGTCAATTTCGTAAAGATCAAGATACGTTTGTCCACAAGCCTGATTGTCGGCATTTCGGGTGTAGGTTCCGCGCATCATGTCCCAATTGTGCTTTTGAGACCAGTCGATGGCGTAATCGTAATATTCTTTTTTAGGATCTACTTTATATAATGCTATTAATCCCTCGTAATAAACAGCCCGCGTCCAAAGATTGCTCGGCCATACTTTTTTGCCGACAACTTCCTTTCCCGGATCCGGCCATTTGTTCATGAAATATTGATTTGCTCTTCGTGAAACTTCCAACACTTCTTTTTTATCCGGGAGATTAACGTTCTTTGCCCTTGTTTCTTTCTGAACTGAACAAGAAGATAAAACTCCAATAATCAACGCATAAAAAGCGCCTTTCATTAATACTTTCTTCATAATTATATATATTTTTTATTGTACAATGTATTAGTTTTAAAAACTTCAACATTAAGAAAATTAAAGGATTAAGATTAATTAAGGAAACATCAAGATATTTTTTAAGCATAACACTTATTATTTTGACTTCGTCAAATCTCTTAATCTTTCTTTTAATTATTAATTATCTATTTTTCTAAACTTCTTAATGTTTAAAATAAATTTAAATTCTATAAATATTAAGGTTTAACGGTATAAATATTTGGCGCAGGAACCTTTGAAACAGATTCATCCAAATAATAATCGGTATGGGGAGGCTGATTGTACCCTACATTTTGCCAGACGATGCTCAACCGGTATTGTGGATTATGCATCAACGTGTACAAACGGTGCTTCGTCGGAATTGTCGAACTGAAAATCCGAAGTTCCTTATTATCTGAGGTTCTGTACATCACTTCTTCCCGCCAATCCCCGAATAAATCGGCGACCAAAGAAGGGTTTTTCTTGGTCCCGTTATTGGATTCACACTGAAAATCTTTAGCATCAAAAATCAAATCCGATTTTTCTTTATTCCAATCCCATTTTGATACGGAGGTCCCGTCTAGAATTTCGCTTAAAAAATCTCCATCCCAATAAATCCCCATATTAACTGACGGATTTTTTTCACTGATTTTTTTTCCTTTCGCATCGTAAATACCTTTAACTCCCGCTCCTGCAGCCCAACATTCTGAACCTTCATACCTTGGGTCTATATTTAAAGATAATCCTCGTCCCGGCCCCTGAAATTTGCCTTGTTTACTATAAATTAAAGATGGTAATTTCCATAAAACTTTCCCGGTAGCTCCATCTCTGAAATGTGCACCTGCATCATCAAATCTTTCCTGAATATCAAAAATCTCCAATCCCGGATTAGATGGGTCTAAATCTCCAACGTGCAGCGCATCACCATGACCAAAGCCTGTACTGTTCAGCACTTTCCCATTGTCATCAACCGTCATAGCACCGAAGATAATTTCATCTTTTCCGTCATTATCAACATCCGCAATACTCAGATTATGGTTTCCCTGACCACGGAATTTCTTATTTTCTTCCGAACTTTCGGTATCAAAAAGCCATCGCAAACTGAGTTTTTTATCTTTATAATCCCATGCCGCGATTGCCGTTCTGGTGTAATATCCCCTCGACATAATTACACTTGGAGTTTTACCGTCCAGGTAAGCAATAGCACCTAAAAATCGGTCTAATCGGTTCCCTTTTGCATCGCCCCACGTTTCTGTCATTTGCTCGTCGGTTGGATTCAGACTGCCTGCAAATCTTGGAACTTCATAGTTCACAGTATTAATTTCTTCTCCGGTTTGTCCGTTAAAAACTGTCAGATATTCCGGTCCGGAAAGGATCATTCCATTTTCATTGACGTAATTTTTTGTTGGGTCTCCAATAAATTTTCCTTTGCTGTCTTTGCTTCCGTCGGCGGTTTTCATTACGATTTCGGCTTTACCGTCCTGATCGAGATCGTATACCAAAAACTGTGTATAATGCGCTCCTTCTCTGATATTTTTTCCCAGATTGATTTCCCATAAAAATGTACCATTCATTTTGTAAGCCTGGATGATGGGTGGATCAGTAATACCTTTCTGACTGTTGTCTTTTGATCTTCCGGTTTGATGCAGAATGATTTCATATTCACCATCACCATCCAAATCTGCCACAGAAGCATCATTCGGGGTATAACCTTGTGGTGTTTTTAAGGGAATGGAAAAATAAGGTTTTTGATTGGCTACATATTTTGCAGAATCATTGTCAACTGATTTATCCTGAGTATTTGACTTAACGAAATAGGTATAATTCTTCGCTTTATCAGCAGTTTTATCTAAGAAATTAGTTCCGTTTAAAAGGAGTTTTTCATTCAGTTTTATGGTTGAATTATTTTCAGTCCGATACAAATCAAAATGGGTATTTTGCTCCTCTGTTCCTAGCAGACGCCAACTCACGAAAACCCCTGATTCTACAGGAATGGCAACAATTCCTCGTTTGAGGTATTCCATTTGTCTCTGTGCAGAAAATAGCTGCGATAGAAAAATGGCAGATGTGATGAGTATATATTTGATTTTCATAAATCTTTGCTTCATAAGTTTCGGCTAAAGCCAATCTATATTTTCACTATTCGTAAACGGCTTCAGCCTGTTCCATTGAATTTTATCCTTGTCAAGGTTTAGAACCTTGACAAGGATGTTAAGTTGAATCGCTTGCAGCCTGACCTGAGCTGAGCTCTTTTTGTCGGAGCAAAGCGGAGGCAAAAAGCAGGAACGAAGGGCATAAGTGAGAAAAAAGTGGATGCTTTTAGCTAAATTTACGAACGAAGTTCAAAGCTGCCCAATTATTCCAATACTCAATTTCAATCGATTGCGCTATTGAAATTATTTTTTAGAAGTCTGCCTCAATAACCACTTTACCCACTCCTCAGTTCCCTGATAATTGGTAAAATCTGCGGGTAGTTTTTTGCCGTCAATGTATTCATTATAACACCACGGATCGCCCAATGCAAAGACAGTTCCTTTGCCAATTTTTGCGATGGCGGCGATGTTTTTGCCTTCCGCAGACAGCAATTCTTTCGCCGGACTTTTCACTGAAATCGTCGCCACTTCTTTCATATATAATTTCTGCTCAGAAAAAACTTCATTTCCTGCCGGAACCATCACTTTTCCCTGCTCGAATTCTCTTTTCTGAACACGGTTGTAACTGTCATCGTTGAAATGAATTCCAAATTCTCCCGCCAGTTTGTTGAAATGTTCAAATTCAGAATTACCACTGTCGTTGCTCATTAAAACCAAAACACCACCATTGTTCACCCATTCCACCAAATTTTTGATGCTTGCTGCATCAATCAGATTTGCCTTTCCACCGTAAGCTTCTTTGTCAGTATCCGCATCGACAATGATATAAATACCGGCATTTTTCAAATCTTTTTTGGTCGGAGCAGTTGTCAGCATACTGATTTCTGCGCCTTGTTTTGTGAAAATTTCTCCCAACAAAGAAAACCCGCCGTTGCTGGTGTCATTCCATGTATAATGCCAGGATTCCAGGACTTTGGTTTCTTTATTTTCCTTTTTTTCGTTGTTGAAAAAATTGTCTAAAACGACTTTTGGTTTCTGCTGAGCATTAGAAAAGCTGAATGTCAGCAAAGTTCCTAATGCGAATGTTTTTACTATTTTGTTATTCATTTCTTTTAATTTTATTTTGAATAATGTATTGGAATCAATTTAATTTCGCCATCCAGACCGGAAGGCTGCACTTTCCAGTTAGATGCATCAAAAGGCTTATAGTTGATATTCACAAAATTGATTTCGTGGTAATTACGCCACTGAATTTTATTTTGATCCATATAACGGATTCTGTTCGCCATTAAACTACAAACTTCAATCTGAATGGTATTTTTTCCTTTTTTAAGGTATTTTCCAATGTTGATTTCAAAAGGAATGCTCCATACAATTCCCGCTTCCTGACCGTTGACAATTACTTTTGCACTTTCATACAGCTTATCAAATTTCAACAGATAATCGTCTGCATTTTTTTTATTCAAATTTAAAGTGGTCGTATACACTCCCGTTCCTGAAAAGCTCTGTGTTGCAATATCTTCTGAGAAATTGGTCCAGGGTTCCAATTTCTTTAATTTTCTTGATTTTGGAAGTTCGGGACCGCCTTCTTTGAAAGTTAATTGCCAGTTTTGATTTAAATTGATAGGAGAATCTGTCTTTTCAACATATTTCCATTTTGAAATTGAACTGTTTATGTTTTCAGAAGCTTTTATAATTAAAGATTCTCCCGATTTCAGTTGTACTCTAACCGAATTATTCTGAATTTCAGCAAGTCCAAAATCTCCGTTTTCAGGATTCATTAGGACAACTTGTTTTCCGACAAAATTTAAAGGAATATTTTGATTAATTTCCTTTGAAGTGTGATTCACGATGTAATAATATTTTCCACCGTCAAACTGTCTTCTCACGAATTTCAATCCGGTGTCAGTCAGTTTTTCTCTTTCTATTTTTAAATATTCCAACGCTTTCGCAATATCCGAACTTAAAATGATTTTACCCTTTCCAAAGCTCGCCGTTTTCAAATTTACAGCCTGGTTTTGAAACTGGATTTGGTTCCATAAAGATTTTAATTGCGCTCTTCTTTTCTCCACTTCAAAATTTCCGGGAATATCTTTCGGCTCATTTTGAAAAATTATTGAAGCTCCGTTTTGAGCCAAATCCAAAATATTTTTTAAAGTAGATTCGGGCAGATAAGTTAATTCGGGAATAATCAAAACCTGATATGTAGAGCCATCTTCCGACACCTGAATCTTCTGGTTTTCAGGCTTCGATTCGCCAATCATTGTGTCCGAAATCATATCTAAGGAATACCCCATTTTACTGAGTTTATTCAGATTTTCATACATCGGAGTGGGCTGTAACCATTTTTCAACATTATGAACTTTGAATGTCACCTCCTTCCCTTTCGGATTGGCCCATTGGTCGTAAATAGGCCAGTACATCAGCAATTCGTTATCCGATTTTCCGCTCTGCAAAACAGATTGCGTACGTTCGATATAAGAATTTAAACCCTTCAAATGGGGCCACAAACTGTTTTCAGGAACAAAATTTACCGAAGCATAAAACAGCCATCCCGGAAACGGAACATCCGCCGGTGTATACGTTGTACCATGATAAAAAACATGATTAATTCCCGATAAAAACACTTGTTCCACTTCTGGTTTTGTCTGTGACCAGGAGGTTTTGAAATGTTCTGTCAGCCATGTAAAAGTTTCGTTTGAAGTTAACTTTTTCCCTGTCACATTCGCTGCCGAAGAAGCAAATTTCAACATATTAAAATCCGGCATATCTGATTTCTGAATATCCGCAGTATCTCTTTTTAATCCAGGGATTCCAAAAATTGAACTTCCGAAAGTTTCAGATTCAGGAATATCAACTGCTGCATACAAATCCAGCAAATTTCCCGGCGAACCGTGCGCCTGATTAGTATTTTTTGAGTTTTTTGAATGCGCCCAATGGGTGAAATCTTTGGTAAAATTGTTTAAAATCAATTCACTCAGCGTTTCTCTGTAATCTGATTTTACCCGTCCTGCAATTTCATTCTCCTCATTGCTGACCAAATATTTAATGTATGGACTTAGATTGTACCCTCTTCTCTTCTTAAATTCATTTAAAAAATCCGGCGTCCAATCCGCGTTGTAAACCTCATAACTGTCATTGAAAAAAGAACGGATTCCGTAGTTTGAATTTCCAAAAGCTTTATCGAAAGTTTTCAGATAATCTTTGGTTGCCTCCGGTGAAAAATGGTCCAACGTATAGCCTTCTCCACCCGGAGCAGCACGTTTTACTTTTTGCAAAGTTTTACCAGCGAAAACTGCGTAGATTATCCATTTTCCTGACGTTGGTTTCCAATTTAAAGCCCCATCAGCATTAACTTTATCTGTTAAAACCACCGGTTCATTTTTTTCATTGTAAGCCGTTACAATATCCAGTTTTATAGTTTTTAAATTCTTCTTTTTTTCATTTTTCAAAATGATTTTTTCTGCAAATTTTTCACCCGATGAAATCATGTACGTCTGAACAATCATTTTTGTGGCCGCATCCTGTTCGTTAACTTGCGGTCCGCCAATTGGCCAACCTGTTCCGACCGACATATCGACGCCCATATTCAGGCTTTTTGCTTTGTTTGTAGTGAACTGAAGCATTTTCATCCACTCCGGAGAAAGATAATTGATATACTGATTTTCAAAGCCTTTTGCTCCATAAATCGGGACGATTTCTACCCCTCCAAAACCCGCTTGATTAAGTGTTATCAGTTGTTTATCTAATCCTTTTTCATCAACTGCATTTCCCATCCACCACCAGCGTGTCCATGGTTTTGCAGTCTCCGTGGGTTTTGGCCACGGATTTTGTGCGGAAAGATTTCCGAACACAAAACAGATGAGACTAAGACTGACTATATTTTTAATTTTCATTTTTAACTTTTAAATTTAGTCACAAAAGATTTTAAACACTTTAGTTACTTTAAGTATGTGATTCTGCTTTTGAGAAGAACACATTAGTTTTAAAAATCATAGATTTTTAATTAATTCCCATCCGGTTTTAAAGCTTCCATAAAGATACTTTCCGTCCAATGGAATTTTCCAACAGGATCAGGTTTATTTAAATCAAAACCTTTATAATTTTTTGAAATAAATTGACTCAAAGGCAGCTTTTGATCAACAATACTTTTAACGACACATTTCGCCAATTCATAAGCACCATACGTATTAAAATGAGTGTCATCTGCCAAAGCATCCGGTTGATTGGGATAAGAATTTGCAGGATAATAGACAAATGCCTTTTTAGAATTTCCCGGTCCCATGGCTTCAAACAGGGTTTTACTCATCACATTTAAATCAATTAAGAAGATATTTTCTTCTTTTGCAATCTCCCGCATCGCATCAGGAAAATCATCCAATGTGTTGACGATTTTATTGTTCTCATCAAAAACACGACGATTCATGGAAGTAATTAAAACAGGAGTTGCTTCCAGTTCTTTGGCTTTTAAAATCCATTCTTTCAACCTTTTCCTGTAACCGGATTTGATGCTGTTCCCTGACTTCTGGTCATTATGTCCAAACTGGATAAACAGATAATCTCCAGGTCTGATTTTATTCCATATTTTATCGATTCTATGGCGGTCTTCAAAGGCTTTCAGCGTTTCCCCGCTTTCGGCGTAATTGGCAATTACAACTTCGTTCGGAACAAAAAAATACGGCAACATTTGTCCCCACGATGCCCAAGGTTCATACTGCGCATCTACAACCGTAGAATCTCCGGTCAGGTAGATTGTTTTGGCGCTTTTATTCGGCTGAATGATTATTGAAGAAACTCCGGGAGCTTTACCATTAAATTCAATCGTCAGCAAGTTGTCCCAATGCAGGTATTTTCTTTCTCTTGGTTTTAATTTTACAATCCCGATTTGAGTTCCGTCCTGATTTCTGATGATGCTGTCTTTTACGTGTACCGTGATGCGTTTCTCAACGATTTCGCCTTGTTTTGTTTTGATTTCATTCAGCATCAGACGGCGGTTTTCGACACGAACTGTTGTTTCAGAAGTTCCTTTAGAATCGCCTAGACTAAACTTAATATCATAATTTCCTTCCGGAATTGCCACAGAAAAATAGAAAGGTTTATCGCTGGTGATATAATCTCCCGTCAAAGCATTTTCTCCATTTTCAACGGATTTCAAGTTGGAAATATCCATAAATCCGTACCCTGTTTTCTTGTCAAACTTTGAAGTTGAAGTAACAGGAATAAAACCATTCTCGGTTCTGCTTCCTCCAAAATCAAATTTGAAAGAGATTTGTTGCGCAAACAAAAACGAACCTAAAAAAAGCGTTAAAATTTTTATCCAGTTTTTCATCTTTAATCCGTTAAAATGTTTTCTTTCGGCATTGTAAATTGTTTATTTTCATCACCCAAATTCGGTAAGCCGAAATAGAAATACAATGTCCTTTTAAAAGTTCCATGGAGATGATTTAATTCACTTTCCGGTCCTAAAGTTTCGGTTTTATCATTAATATTAAACGCCAAAACAGTTCCCAACGGCGGAATTGCATCCAAAAATGAAATGTTTCCTGTTGGCAATTTCGGATAACCTTCTGCTCCGTAAATTCCATAAAAGTCAAAAAGTCTGACAAACATTTTTTCTTCTTTTGTTCCGATAGTGATTTTTCCTTCCGCAGTATCTAACTGCAGCCACGAAATATCGTCAAAATACCCTTTAAATTCAGGATAAATCCACGGTAAAAAACCAGTTCGCGTTGAGCTCTTCAAATTCTGCCAAACATTATGAGTCTGTCCCTGAGTTCTGTTTTTCCAAACGTGATATGGACCTTTACCCAGCCATTTTGCGCTGATGACATAATTTTCAGGGTAATCAAAACTTACCCCTGAAAAAGCATATTCTCCTGAAAGAGAATATTCATAATTTAGTTCTAAAATTCCATTCGGATTAAGTTTCCAAACCGCTTTTTTTCCGTCTCTGTACAAAACTTCAACAATTTGATTTTTCCCTTCTACAAAAGATTTTATCGAAGATAATTCTGATTTTTCACTCACGAAAACCGGTCCGTTTCGGAAGGTCATTTTTTTGCCTTTTTTATCTAAAATGACTGACTTTAATAATCCATCTTTTTTACCGATTGAAAATTCTTTTTCGTCCGATTTTAAAATAAATAAAGAATCATTTTCTACAACTGAAACCGGAAATTCTTTGATTAAAGATTTCGAGAAATGTTTTGAAATTTCATCATTAGACGAAATTTTCCAAGTCCATGTATAAATTTCTTTTCCGAAAGTGTCTGTTGCAGTCAGCAATAAACCTTCATTTTCTTTCCAGTTATTTGGAAGATTTAAAATAATATTTCCTTTTTCAGTTGGTTTAATATTCGGGGACTCTGCATTTCCTTTTTGAATCACATCAAAACCAGATTCTGAAGAAAATGGAGTTTTAAATTTAACCAATTTCCATTCAAAATGACATTCATTTAAATTGGTGAAATGATATCGGTTTTCTACAGGAATAATTCCGTTAAAATCATTTGAAATCGTTTTAAGATTAATTTTTACCGGACTGTATATTTCCCGAATCGCATAAAAACTTCCTTCTTTTTCACGATGCGGACCCACAACTCCATCCGGAGCATTAATGGCATTCACATCAATCTGATTATTGAAATCGGTTCTCACCAAACCTTCATCTGCAAATGCCCAAAGAAAACCTCCTGCGCCTTTTTTGGAATTCCAGTGAAGTTCCCAGTAATCGGCCAAAGAAGTTCCGCCACCGCCATCATTTTGGGCGTGTAGAAATTCGGTCGGCATATAAATATTTTCACCTTCAAGTATTTTTTTGGTGCTGTAATAATCTTCATAATGATTGCAGTCTATACCGTTGAAAGCATTTCCTGGCTTGTGATGTGCGTGAATTACGGAACGGTTTGACAAATCGTATTTTGCATATTCTTCATCCAAATTAAAATTATGTCCGCCCTCATTTCCGTTGCTCCAGAAAATAATGGAAGGACGATTGGCATCTCTTGTAACCATCTCTCTGACGATCTTTCTACCTACTTCGGTGCTGTATTTTTTTTGCCAGCCCGCCAGTTCATCCAAAACATATAAACCCAACGAATCACAAATCTGAAGGAACGATTTATTGGGTGGATAATGAGCACAGCGAACAGCATTCATATTCATTTCTTTGATGAGCTGGACGTCCATCAAATCAATGTTTTTGTTAACAGCACGACCCGATTCCGGCCACCAGACGTGACGGTTGATCCCTTTCATTTTGATTTTGGTTCCGTTGATGTAAATTCCATCGCCTTTTCGGATTTCAATCGTTCGGAAGCCGAATTTTTCTTCGCTTTGGAAGATATTTTTTCTGTTTTTATTTAAACTGAATTTAGCTTTGTATAAATTGGGCGTTTCAGCTGTCCAGAGTTTTGGTTTTTTAACCGAAAATTGAATCTGTTTTAAAGTATCTCCTTTTCGAATGACAATTTGAGATTCCCCAACGAGAATATTTTTAACATCAAAAATTTTTACATTTAAATTGTTGACCGATTGGATTCCTTTTAAATAAATATTTGAACGAAAACTGCCGTCTGCTTTGGCATCAATGGCTGTCCATGAAATATTTTCTTTTGAATTAGCCTCGAGGTAAACAGGCCTGAAAATTCCTCCCAAAACCCAGTAATCGGCAAGACGTTCTGCACTGTTTACAGATTTATCTGCAGACATTTTAGAAACTTTGACTTCAAGAATATTTTCTTTTCCAAAGATTAATTTGTCTGAAATATCATATTTAAATTCGTAAAAAGCACCCTGATGAATTTTTCCGGCTAATTTTCCGTTGATTTTCACTTCGGTATCAGTCATTGAACCTTCAAAAACAATGTTGACCGATTTTCCTTTCCAGGAATGTGGAACTGAAAATTTGTGTTTGTAAAGTCCTACTTCATCATTAAATTTAAAATTCTTTCCGTAGGTAACGTAATCTCGTCCGTAGTTGTAGGAACCAAACCCCTGCTGTTCCCATTGTGACGGAACCTGAATTTTATCCCAGCTTCCTGATTTCCTTCCACCGGTTATCCAAAAGGCCCATTCTTTCGTATGCTCAGAATCTGTCCCGCTCAGGAATTGGATCTCCTTAGATTGAGAATGCAGAAACTGTGAGCAAAAGCATAAAATAACGAATATTTTAGAAAAAAAACTCATTTTGCAGCAATGTCGGAATCATCTTTTTTGTCGTAAGGTTGCGTGATAGAAGCAACTTGCGTAACATTTATATTTTTTTGCTTTAAATTCTGAATGTTCTTCAGGTTTTCCATTTCTGGTTTCAAAGCTTTTATTTTCAAATTTTCAAATGTGAAATCATTCAAACTGTATAAATCTGATTTTTCAATAGAAAAAGCAGTTTCGCAACTGATATTAATGTCTTTTAATGTGATGTTGTTGGCCAATCCTTTTCTCGGTCTTTCTTCACCTTTTAAATCGAAAAACTGATTCCAGCCTTTTACATAGAGGAAGGTTTTTACATTTCCGGTAATATTTTCAACTGTAAGATATTCGTAATGCTGAGGTGTATCGGGACGCATTTTTAAATGTAATAATCTTGAAGCATCTTTCACTTTTGAGTTACGCAAAATCACATTGTAATTGTGAATCGATTCACTGCCGCAGGTCAACACGCTGTGACAAAAACCAAAGCTGTTATCTTCAATAATGATGTTTCTGTTTTCACCATTCTCAGGGGTTTTATCTGCTTTCGGCCCTTTTCCGCCTTTCAAAGCAATTGCATCGTCATTAACTGACATATAGCAGTTTTTAATCAGGAAATTCGTACAAGCATCAATATCAACTGCATCTGTACTTGGTGCTTTTACAGGCTCTTTCGGAGCAAGGATGGTCAGATTTAATAATTTTACAAAATCACATTTATAATAATGCGTGCTCCAGAATGGGGAGTTTTTTATGGTAATCCCTTCAACCTGTACATTTTTAGAATTGGAAACATAGATAATTCTAGGTCTCATTTCATCCATATTAGTACATTTAGGATTCCATTCTCTTCTTTTCCAGAAGGATTTCCAGAAACGAAGTCCGTTTCCGTCAAGCGTTCCCTTTCCTGAAACGGTGAAACCGTTTAATCCGTCAGCGTTAATTAAAGCAGGAAAATATTTTACGGTTTGACCTTCCATTCTTGTGGTAACTACCGGAAAATCATTGATATCATCACTTCCTTTTAATTTTGCACCGCTCTCCAAATGCAAATGTGTTCCCTGCTTAAAGAAAATAGAACTGATAAGGAATGTTCCTTTTGGTACAATGATGACACCGCCACCATTTTTAGCTGCCTGATCAATAACTGCCTGAACCTGTTTTGTCTGCAGAACTGTACTGTCGTTTTTCACGCCGAAATCCGTAAGGATATATTTTTTCCCTAATTTATTAATATCTGTAGGTCTATTTTCTTTAAACCATTTGGGAATTTTGGTTCCGTCAGGGAACTTATCCTGGCTTTTTACTCCTGATGAAAACAAGAAAAGTACAAACAGAGATAATAATAAGTTTAATGTATTTTGAGATTTCATAATTTATTTTTTACTGTATATCCTGATTTCATTAATAAAAATTCGCACTCAAAAGGAAAGCAAAATAAAGGAATATCATTTAAATAAAATTATTCCGTTTTTTTCTAGAAAAAATCAGCAACTATTTTTCAACTGTTTAGCGAAAATTACCTTTTTATTTCATTTTCATAAAAATATACATTTTAGGAGCTGGCGGTATCCTGCTCTTTCATGTTGAATAATTTATTATGCCTTATCCCTACCCTTCAATAGTTAAGTAAATTATTATTTTGCGCAATCGATTGCTCAATATTAGATTATTAAAGCTCATTTTAGTTAAAATTAATTTCTCATTTTGTTTAATTTAATTAGAACTAAAACCTATAAAAACTAACAAATGAGAAATAAACAACTGAATAACAATTATTTAACTTTTAAATATAATTAAAATTTACATATTAACAAAAATCTCTTTTATTATACATAAAATTATTACATTTAAAGCGTTACAATTATTAATAATTAATGAAGTTTATAGGTTATGATGTAGGAAGCTCATCGATAAAGGCTTCCATTGTAGATGATCAGGGTAAATTAATTGCCCATTCCAAATATCCGGAACATGAGATGCCAATAGATTCTCCAAAAGCAGGCTGGGCGGAACAAAATCCTGATGAATGGTGGCAAAATCTCAGGATTCTCACTCAAAAAATAATTGCTGAGAGCAAAACCGACAAAAATGAGATTAAAGGAATCGGAATATCCTATCAGATGCACGGATTAGTATTGATCGGAAAAGACAAACAGGTCCTTTGTCCGTCAATCATATGGTGTGACAGCCGGGCTGTTGAAATTGGCAACCGGACTTTTAATGAGATCGGAGAAGAAAAATGTATGAAAGAACTCCTTAATTCTCCGGGAAATTTCACTGCGTCCAAGCTGAAATGGGTACAGGAAAACGTCCCCGAAATCTATGAAAAGATCTGGAAATTTATGCTTCCGGGAGATTTCATTGCATTTAAGCTAAGTGGAGAGGCAACAACTTCTGTTACAGGACTTTCAGAAGGTGTGCTTTGGGATTTCGAAAAAAATGAAGTTTCAAAAACGATGCTTCAACATCTGAGAATTGATGAATCCCTTGTTTCTGACATTGTGGAAAATTTCACTGAACAATGCTATGTTTCAAAACAGGGAGCAGAGGAATGTGGCCTTCCCGAGGGAATTCCTATTTATTACCGGGCTGGAGATCAGCCTAATAACGCATTATCCCTTAACGTAATAAATCCGGGGGAAATTGCAGCAACAGGCGGAACTTCCGGAGTTGTTTATGGGGTAACCGATGTTATTAAGTCTAAAGAATCTGTAAGGATTAACAATTTTGCACACATCAACCACACAAAAGAACAACCGAGAATCGGTAAGATGCTTTGCCTGAATGGTGCCGGAATTCAATACAGCTGGCTTCGGCATCAGGTTGACCAAAAAAGGCACAGCTATCACGATATTAATGATTTAGCTTCCAGAATACCGATAGGTTCTGATGGGGTTATTGTGCTGCCTTTCGGAAATGGTGCAGAAAGAGTCTTACATAATAAAGATATCGGCTCTTCAATTTTCAACCTGAATTTTAACCGACATAAAAGTGAGCATCTTTTCCGGGCAGGATTAGAAGGTATCGCCCATTCTTTTGTCTATGGAACTGATATTCTAATGTCCGACGGTCTTCAGAAAGGTGTTATAAAAGCAGGTGGTGATAATTTATTCCGCTCTCCTTTATTTACGCAGACTATCACTACTCTATTGGATACCGAAATAAGAATTATAGATTCTACAGGTTCGACAGGTGCTGCAAGAGCCGCAGCCATGGGAGCCGGAGCGTTTGCATCACAAAATGAAATCCTGACTGATAAAGACATTTTAAAAAGCTACTACCCGGATACTGAAAATTATGCACAGTACAAGGAAAGCTATGAAAAATGGAAATTAAAATTATTGCAAAATCTAAACAATTAAGAAATTTTTCAATGTATAATGCAATCGATTGCATGATATATTAATCTAAATTAAAATTAAAAATATAATGGCAATTACAATGGGTAACAAAGAGTATTTTAAAGGAATTGGAAAAATTCAATTTGAAGGAAAAGAATCTGATAATCCTCTGGCTTTTAAATTTTATGACGAGAATAAAATTGTTCGCGGAAAAACAATGAAAGAATATTTCAGGTTTGCGACCGCTTACTGGCATACATTCTGTGCGACAGGAGGAGATCCTTTCGGGGTGGGGACGCAGCATTTTGAGTGGTTAACTGCAACAGACGTTAAGCAAAGAGCAACAGAAAAAATGGATGCTGCTTTTGAATTCTTTACAAAATTAGGTGTTCCTTACTACTGTTTCCACGATTATGATTTAATTGATGAAGCGGATAATTTTAAAGATTCAACAAAAAGAATAGAATTTATAACCGATTATGCCAAAGAAAAACAGGCGGCTTCCGGAATAAAATTACTTTGGGGAACATCAAACTGCTTTTCCAATCCGAGATTCATGAATGGTGCGGCCACGAATCCTTCATTTGATGTGCTGGCTTACGCGGGAGGACAGGTTAAAAATGCTTTAGATGCAACCATTAAGTTAAGCGGAGAAAATTATGTTTTCTGGGGCGGCCGTGAGGGATATATGTCATTGCTGAACACTAATATGAAACGTGAACTTGAGCATATGGCGAAGTTTTTACACATGGCAAAAGATTATGCACGTTCACAAGGCTTCAAAGGGACTTTCTTTATTGAGCCAAAACCTATGGAACCTACAAAACATCAGTATGATTTTGATGCGGCAACCTGCTTAAACTTTCTTCGTCAATATGATTTACTGGATGATTTTAAGCTTAACCTTGAGGTTAACCACGCAACTTTGGCCCAACATACTTTCGAGCATGAATTGCAGGTTGCAGCTGATAACAATGTGTTGGGAAGTATTGATGCCAATCGCGGAGATTACCAGAACGGTTGGGATACAGACCAGTTCCCGGTTGACTTGTATGAAATGACCCAGGCAATGTTAGTGATTATTCAGGCAGGCGGTTTTCAAGGCGGAGGTGTAAATTTTGATGCTAAAATCAGGAGAAATTCTACAGATCTGGAAGATATTTTTATCGCTCATATCAGCGGAATGGACAATTTTGCAAGAGCTTTCATGGCTGCAGATGCTATTTTAGAAAAATCAAAATATTCTGAAATCAGAGCGAACAGATATTCTTCTTTTGATGAAGGGAAAGGTAAAGATTTTGAAGACGGAAAACTATCTCTTATCGACCTGGTTGTTCATACGGAAGGTCTTGGACAAGTGGGCAGAGAGAGTGGTAAACAGGAATATCTGGAAAGCTTGATTAATCAGTATTTATAAATTTTTGAATATTTTGTTGGCTAACTACAAAGACGCAAGAAAATCAAAGGTTTTCAGCAGCTCTTGCATTCTAAAATTTATCAAAGATAAAATCCTGGCGCCTTAAGCTGATTAATTAAAATAAATTGCGCCTTTGCGTTCAGCCAACAAAATAATCCAGCTCATAACAATTAAAATTATATTAAACTATGCAAATAATAGATTCGGGTCCGGAATATTCCTCAGAAACAAAGGCGGAAATAAACATGGTATATGTCACCGTCCTTACATTGGTTGCCACTCTGGGTGGGCTTTTGTTCGGATATGATACGGCTGTAATTTCAGGAGCAGAAAAATCCATTCAGGAATATTTAATTATTCCGCTGGGATTGGGTTCCCTGGCTCATGGAGCAACTATTTCCAGTGCGCTGATCGGGTGCATCATTGGAGGTGCAGTTTCCGGGTATTTTTCAACCAGGTTAGGAAGGAAAAAATCATTAATGCTGGCTGCATTTTTATTTTTCATCAGTGCTTTGGGAGCTGCTTATCCGGAATTTTTGTTTTTTAAGCAAGGGGAACATTCAATGGGAGTTTTATGGGCTTTCAATATTTACAGAATTATAGGGGGCATCGGAGTTGGGCTTGCCTCTGCGGTTTGCCCGATGTATATTGGAGAAATAGCACCAGCCGAAGTTCGCGGAAAATTGGTTTCTCTGAATCAGTTTGCCATCATTTTTGGAATGCTGGTTGTATATTTTGTCAATTGGGGAATTGCCGACGGAAAATCTGTAGAATGGATTAACGATATCGGTTGGCGTTATATGTTTTTATCACTGACGATTCCAGCTGCTTTATTCGGGATTTTGCTATTTTTTGTTCCAGAAACTCCACGATACTTAACCCTTATTAAAAAAGATGATGAAGCGCTTAAAATTTTAACCAAAATTAATGGACACCTTCGGGGACATGAGATTTTTCATGAAATCAAAGGTAGTGTTACCCAGCATAAAAGTGAGATTTTTGCATTCGGAAAAACAGTTATCATCATAGGAATTTTACTTTCCGTTTTTCAGCAGTTTGTGGGAATTAATGTAGCTTTATATTACGCTCCGAGGATTTTTGAGAGTATGGGTGTTCATAAAGATGCTTCCATGCTTCAGACAGTGGTTATGGGATTGGTTAACGTAATTTTTACTGTGGTTGCTATTTTCACGGTTGATAAATGGGGTAGAAAACCTTTATTGATTGTAGGCTCCATAGGAATGGCAATTGGAATGTTTGCTATTGCTATTTTCTCTTATTTACATATTATCGGAATTGCAACCTTAGTTTTTATTATTATTTATACGGCATCTTTTATGATGTCCTGGGGACCGATCTGCTGGGTTTTAATCTCTGAGCTTTTCCCCAATAAAATCAGGGGTTCAGCAATTGCTGTCGCCGTTGCCGCACAATGGGCCGCCAATTACCTGATCTCCTCCACCTATCCTTTTATGATGGAATTCAGTGGAGCTTTTACCTACGGTTTTTATGGAGTAATGAGTGTTTTATCACTGTTTTTCGTCTGGATAATGGTTCCTGAAACGAAAGGTAAATCTTTGGAAGAAATTGAAAAGCTTTGGAAAAAATAGTTTAGTTTTTACAATGAAGACATCGGTTTTTGATGTCTTTTTGCTTTACTTAAAGAATTGTTTATTATATAATCAGATTTTCATTGTTCATAAGCTCAATTTCCAATGAGTCCGGCTTTTATTAACCAAAATTAAACCTTACACCCAAATGAATTAAGTAATTCAATATATTATAAGTTTAATCTGATTTTAATCACTCCATAATCTTGTATAAAATCACAATATTTCCTTTTTGATAGCCATAATTTGATTAAATTTACGTCAATAATGTATATCATTTTAATATACAGAAAACTTCAGAAAAAGCATGTATGAATAAAAAAAATGCCACAATATATGACATCTCGAAAAAGCTTAACGTAAGTGTGGCAACTGTTTCCAGAGCATTGAACGACCATCCGAGAATCAGCCAGGCAACGAAAGATTTGGTGAAGAAAACCGCCAAAGAAATGAACTACAAGCAAAATAACCTTGCCAAAGCTCTGAAAAGCGGGGAAACAAAAAACGTAGGAATTATTGTGCCTTACATTAATACCAATTTCTTTTCATCGGTGATCCGGGGAATTGAAGAAGAGCTTTCTCCACACGGTTATCATGTGATTATCTGCCAGAGCCATGAGGATGTAAATATTGAGAAAAGGCATTTAAACACCCTGCTTAACGCCCAGGTTGACGGAATTTTCATGTCAGTTTCCAAAACGACAATTGATACCGAACATATCCAGAATATTTTGAATACCACCAACACTCCTATTATATTTTTTGACCGTAAAAAAGATATTTCAGGGATCAGTACGGTGACTATCGATGACTACCGGGGTGGTTATATGGCCACTGAACACCTGATTAATGAAGGCTACAGGAATATCTGCCATTTTTCCGGGGACTTAAATCTTGAAATTTACAGAAACCGTCTGAATGGATATAAGCAGGCTTTAATTGATCATAATTTAAGTATAAAAGAGGAAAATATTATCACAACCGGGAGTTCGATTGATGAAGGAATTGATGCGGTTAAGAAACTTTGGGATAAAAAATCCGTTCCGGATGCCATCTTTTCATCCAGTGATTTTGCTGCATTGGGTGCTTGTCAGGAATTGAAAAAACGTAAGATTAAAATTCCACAGGAAGTGGCAATTATAGGCTTTTCCAACGAACCTTTCACCCAATTTATGGAGCTTCCGATGAGTTCTGTGGATCAAACTCCCGTTATCATGGGAAAAATGGCGGGGCAGGTTTTTATTGATAGTGTGAAGGAAAATGGTTCCGGGGTTTCTATTGAGAAGAAGGTGGTGTTGGCACCGCAGCTTTATATTAGGAAATCTTCGAAAAAGAAGTAGTTTTTAACAAAAATAGAACTCGTGCGAATTTGATATTTGTTCGCATTTAAACAGTGGGATTTTCTTAACGTTCACAAAAATATCTTAACACTTCATTTTTCTATGTCGTTATAAAACCACAGCTTTCGGCTTTGTCATCATCTAAACACTTAAGTTTTGGCTAAAGCCAATCTATTGTATATTTATAAAGCGGACTAAAGTCCGCTCCTATTGATCCTGTTTCGTGTTTATTCGTGAAAAATATTGTGTCATTTGTGTTTAATCCAAAAAAAATGCTTTCCACAATGTAGAAAGCATTTTCAATCTAATATATTTAAACAACTATAAAGATACTCCCCGTCTCCAGGGAATAAAATCGTTTTGATTTAAAATTGCGGCTTTTGTTTTTACTTTTCCGCTTGCGACTTCGATGATAAATTCTAAAAGCTCTTCTGCTTTTTCGTCGATTGTTTTTTCGCCTGTAATCACGTCTCCTGTGTTGAAGTCAATGATATCGGGCATTCTTTCTGATAAAGAAGTGTTTGACGAAATTTTTACTACAGGAACAACCGGATTTCCAGTTGGCGTTCCCAAACCTGTCGTAAATAAAACCACATTTGAGCCGGAACCGACCAAAGCGGTTGTACATTCAACGTCATTTCCAGGGGTACACAATAAATTTAAACCAGGTTTTTTGATATATTCTGTAAAATCGAGAACGTCATTTATCGGTGACGAACCACCTTTTTTAGCGGCTCCTGCGGATTTCATGGCATCGGTTATCAGTCCGTCTTTAATATTCCCGGGTGACGGGTTCATATCAAAACCTGAACCTGCAGCAACGACTGATTCTTCAAAATCTTTCATTAACTGTAAAAATCTTTCAGCGTCTTTTTCATTCACACAACGATTTACCAGCTCCTGCTCTACTCCGCATAATTCGGGAAATTCTGAAAGGATGGTCGAGCCACCAATTCCAGCCATTAAATCTGACAATTGGCCTAAAACCGGATTGGCGGAAATTCCTGAAAACCCGTCTGAACCGCCGCATTCCAATCCTAAAACTAACTTAGAAATTGGTGCAGGCTTTCTTTCTATTTCATTGGCTTTTTTGATGGCTTCATAAGAATCTTTGATGATTCCATTCAGCATTTCATCAACTGTTCCCGATTTTTGCTGCTCGTAAACGATGATCGGTTTTTTATTATCAGGACTGATTTTTTCCAACGCATCTTTAAAAATCTGAACCTGTAAATTCTGACAACCCAAGCTCAAAACCGTTGCTCCGGCTACGTTTGGATTATTCACATAACCAGCCAATAACCTTCCCAATGCTTCCGCATCCTGACGAATACCGCCACAACCGCCTTGATGAGTGATGAATTTGACTTCAATATTTTTAAAAACCCGGGAATCCTGTTCTTCTTCAACAACCGTTTCAGTTTCAGAATTATTAATTAATGATCTTAATAAAAGCTGATGTTTTGTTGCTTTTTCAAACAGCAATTCTTTTTCAAAAACATCTTTTAAAATCTCAACATTTCTATTTTCACAAAAAACCAATGGAAAAAATAACCAAACGTTTTCTGTTCCGACCTGCCCGTCTTCTCTGTGATAACCCATGAAAGTTTTATCTTTCCATTTATCAACATTCGGGGCTGTCCAAGCCGTCGTTTCTGTTTTACCTTCCACTTTTGCACTTTGATGCTTAACGTTCTCAGTCGTGATAACCTCTCCTTTCTGGATCGGCTGACTCGCTTTCCCGACTAAAACACCATACATAATAATCTCGTCTCCAATAGCAAGATCTTCGGTCACGAATTTATGTTTCGCTTTTGTGTCTCTTAGAATGTCATACGTAAGATCGCCCAAAGTTACAGTTTCCCCCCGCGTAAGATCAACCAGTGCCACTGCTACATTATCTTTGGGATTTACTTTCAGTACTTTCTTTTGCATCATTTTTAAGAATAAAATTGTATAAAGTTGTGATATGCAGTTACGATATCATTATGGTCAATTTCCCACAATGCTTTTGCTACCGCAGATTTCAAGCCGTTAACCATGGTAAGGTCTGTGTCCCAGAAAGTCGTTTCGCTTAAAGCCAATTCTGCAACTTTTTCATAATCATTATTTGTCCAGATTTCTTTGAATCTGTTTACTATTGCTTCTTCGTCATTTAAAGGCAAAGCTTTTCCACCAAAGTTTCCCTGATAAAATCTGATTAAACTTGCCAGTGAAAAGGTTAAGTTAAGCGGTAATTTTTGATTAATTTCAACATATTTTAACAGGCTCGGAAGAATTCTGACCTTAAATTTAGAGACAAAATATAACGCGATACTTGCCTGATAATGCTTAATAAAAGGATTCCTGAATCGGTCGAAAATCTCTTCGGCAAAATCTTTTAATTCATTTTCATCTAAACCTAAAGTCGGGTTCACTTCATTGAATATCGTTTCACTTAAAAATTTACCTAAAAACGGATCGTCAATAGATTCTTTTACCGTTTCTTTTCCTGATAAAATAGCCGGAGCCAACATCAATGTATGACCGCCATTCAAAATTCTCACTTTTCTCAAACGATACGGCTGAATATCATCAACAACCAAAATCTGCTCGTCAATTTTATCGAAAGGAATTCTTTCTTTTAGATTTGCCAGATCCTCAATCACAAAAAGCAAAAAGACTTCCGAAACCACTATCATCTGATCTTCATAATCCAGCTGATCTTCATAGGTTTCTGCATCATCTTTCGGATAACCCGGAACAATTCTGTCTACCAATGTGTTGTGGAAATAATTGTTTTGTTCAATCCATTGCACAAAGTTAAAATCTAAATTCCAAAGTTGGGCATATTTTAAGATTATTTCTTTTAAAGCAAAAGCATTGTCTTCGATCAATTCACACGGAATAATTCTCAATCCTTTATCTTCTGCTCCATTGAAATATTTGAATCTTTCGTGTAATAAAACCGTTAGTTTTGCAGGAAAATTCTTGTGCGGACCCTCATAATCATTTTCTGATTCATCATAAGCAATTCCTGTTTCTGTTGTATTGGAGAAGATAAATTCTAATTCTTCTTCTTTTGCCAGTGCTAAGAATTCATCGTAATTTGTATAAGGATTAATTGATTTTTGAATTGCAGAAATTACCTGTTTTGTGTCAATGATCTCCCCTTTTCTAATTCCTCTTGAAAAAAGCGTGTATACATTATCCTGCTCTTCCAGTTTATGAACCGAACCGCCCGGAGTCGGCTGTACGTTTACGATTCCTGCATTAAATCCTGCTTCTTTATTTAATTTATCAATCACATAATCTGTGAATCCTCTCATGAAATTTCCGCCTCCAAACTGTACAATTTTGATCGGAAGTTTTTCCTGAAAACCTATTAATTCACGATTTAATTTTTGTTTTATCTGATTTTCCATCTTTTTTAACTCGATGATTTTATTTTTAACGCAAAGAGCGCAAAGTTTTTTTTGACTACTAACTGTTTTTAAGTTCGCAAAGGCGTTTCACTTAACTAAGACTACTATAAAATCTTTGGATCTATTTTCGTTTAATCAAACCTGCAATATTTTTGAAACCTTGAAGGTTTAGGCTGATCTATTTATCTAATATTATTTACTTATCACTTTATATTTTGGCACTAATGCTTTCATTACGGTCCATGCAATTAAATACGCCACTGCACAGATTGAAAAAATAATCATATATCCTTTGTCGATTCCGTCTGAGATTACAGCCCCTGATTTTTCCAATTGTTCAAAAAAACCTTCCGGCAAACGTTCATTAATATATTGCGGATATTTTTCCAATAAAGGAATTCCGTCAACGGTCGTCCATGCTTTATGAGCATGATCAAACAATACACCAGAAGATTTATTGATTAAAAATGATCCGATTCCACCTGCCATTCCGCCAATTCCTGTGATGGTTGCAATCGCTTTTTTAGGAAACATATCGCCAACCGTCGAGAAAATATTTGCCGACCAAGCCTGGTGCGCTGCTCCTGCAATCCCGATAATCAATACCGGAATCCAATAGGTAACCGATCCTAAAGGCTGTGCTAAAAGTGCCAGTAAAGGGAAAAATGCAAAAATCAACATGGCTTTCATTCTTCCTGTATAGGCGTTCATTCCTCTTTTTTCAACGAAATATTTTGGAAGCCAGCCGCCGATAATCGACAATAAAGTGATCATATAAAGGACGAATAATGGTAATGCACTTTGCGTGGAATCCATTTTGTAAACGGAGCTTAAATAAGCCGGTGTCCAGAATAAAAAGAACCACCAAATCCCGTCGGTCATGAATTTTCCGAACGCAAAAGCCCAGGTCTGTCTGTAGCTGAAACATTCTCTGAAAGTAAATTTCTTCTCCGGAATATTTGAATCTTCATTGGGCAGATCATCCTGATCCTGCTGAATATATGTTAATTCATGTTCGTTAACTTTATGATGTTCGTGAGGCTTTTTATAATAGAAAACCCAAAGTCCCATCCATACAAATCCCAGCGCTCCGATGATGATAAATGCCCACTCCCAACCCATTGATTTTGCAATAAAAGGAATGGTAACCGGTGCTGCCAAAGCTCCAACCGTTGCTCCTGCATTAAAAATACTTGTTGCTAAAGCCCTGTCTTTTTTAGGGAAATATTCTGCTGTCGTTTTAATCGCTGCGGGGAAATTTCCTGCTTCACCAACCGCCAACACGAAACGTGCAAAAATAAATAATGTGACACTCGTACTGATGATTGCGCCAACATTGTCAACCCGACTGATAATTTCTTTAGACTCTACAAAACCTACCAGCCAGTTTCCTGTTAAAACTCCTGAAGTTGCAATTCCACAAAAAGCATGTAATACCGCACCAACAGACCAAATGGCAATCGCCCAGAGGAAACCTTTTTTGGTATCCATCCAATCCACAAATTTCCCTGCGAAAAGCATACTTACCGCATAGAAAATAGAAAATAATGCCGTGATATTTCCGTAATCGTTATTGTTCCAGTGAAATTCGGGTGCGATGAAATCTTTCCACGTCAATGACAGCACCTGACGATCCATATAATTGATGGTCGTGGCAATGAACAGCAAAAAGCATATCGTCCATCTGAATGTACTCGGTTTAAGAGACTTAACTGAGCTCATATTAATTTTTTAGAATTAGTTATTTTTTGTTGAATATTAAATAATGATGCTTGTTTTTAACGTAAAGTCCGCAAAGATCTTTTTGCAATAATCCCGTTGATTTTAAGTTCGCAAAGGCGTTCCATTCAGCTAAGATCACAAAGTGTTTCCAGCTTTTTTATCATTATTATTTTAAAGACTGAATAATTTCCAGTACTTTTTTAGTTTCATTTTCTATTGTTGCATAGTCTTTAGCAAGCATTAATTCTTTACTTACCAATTTGCTTCCCATTCCCACGGCAGAAACACCGGCTTTGAACCAGCTTTCAATACTTTCTTTTGTCGTATCAACACCGCCGGTCGGCATAAATTTCAGGTTCGGAAAAACATCTTTGACCGCACTCATAAATCCGGTTCCTAAAACGTTCCCGGGAAATAATTTAATGAAAGTTACTCCTGCGCTTTCGGCTTCGATAATTTCTGTCGGAGTCATACAACCCGGACTGTACAACAAATCTTTTGGAATTAAAAACTCTGCAACTTCCGCCACAAAACCGGGACTGATAAAGAAATCTGCACCTGCTTTATCATATTCTTCAGCTTGCTGTACATTCTTTATTGTTCCGATTCCCAACAGCATCTCCAGCATTTCTGTGTTACGGATTTCTACCATTTTTGTAAAATTACTCAACGCTGCTTCGCCACGGCTTGTATATTCTACAGCGCGGATTCCGGCTTTGTAAAGTGATCTCAGTATTTCTAAAGTTACCGTTTCATCAGCATTATAGTACAGAGGTAAAACTCCCTGATTGATGATGGTATTTGTAACTAATTGAATTTTTGTCATTTTAGTTAATTATTTGTTTGAAAATAATCTTTGATAGAATTAAATCCATCCTTTAGTATGCTGTACCTTCAAGACTTTTATCTTCATTTTTAACGCAAAGGGCGCAAAGGTTTTCTTTTTAAAGCTTGCTGCATATTTTAAGTTCGCAAAGACGTTTGACTACGCCGAATCTTCGATTTCACTCAGCCAAGTCCACAATGTTCTAGTTTAGCTATAAGCAAGTTGCTAAAAGCCATCTATCTTTTTATTCTTCCTCCTGAATTTCCGTTCATTACTTCCAGAATATCTTCTGCACTGCAATAATTGATGTCACCTACAATGGTATGTTTTATGGCACAAGCTGCGTTGGCAAATTTCAGTGCTTTTTCGTCATCAAAATTAATTAAGCCGTAAATCAGACCTGCTGCAAAAGCATCACCTGTTCCTATTCTATCGACCACAGGATTCACTTCCAAAAGTTCTGTTTCAAAATAATTTTCGTTAATCAAAGCTCTTCCCTGCGTTTGCTGGGAACTTGCGGTAACGCCGATTCTTATTTTGTCGAAAATCTTATGAATAGAAGGAATCTGCTGCTTTAATTCTTTGCAGGCTTCGATGAAACCTTCTTTATCTGATGAAAACTGAGTTCCAAGAATTTCATTAATTTCATTTACTCCACCGATGAAAATTGTTGAATATGAAACCAGTTCCTTTAAAACTTCGTTCCCGTTTTTACCGTATTTCCAGAGGTTTGAGCGGTAAGCAGGATCGGTTGTAATTTCGATTCCCATTTCACGGGCTGTTTGTAATCCTTCTTTTAAACTTTTATAAGCCGGTTCTGAAATTCCCGGACTGATTCCTGTCCAGTGGAAATATTTGCAGCCTTCAAGAGCTTTCTTCCAGTCGATTTGTTCAGGTTTAATGTTTGCAAAAGAACCGTTTAATCTGTTGTAAGCAATTCTGCTTGCGCGAACGGACGAACCAACTTCTAAAAAATACAAACCTAAAGGATGTTCATTTTTGTTGATGAAAGTTGTGTCAATTCCGAAACTTTTGATGAAAGAAACCGCCGATTCACCCACAAAATCATCAGAAACGCTGCTGATATGCCTTACATCACAACCCATTGTTGCCAATGAAGAAGCTACATTAAGCTCCGTTCCGCCGAAAAAAAATTCCATTTCATGGCTTTGCTTCATCGTTCTGTTTCCGGGTGGCGACAATCGCATGATGACTTCTCCGAATGTGACTATTTTGTTACTCATATTTTAATAACCCTCTTTTTTTTCACCACAAAAGACACAAAAGTTTTTTGACACTTTAGTTATTTTGAAGTTTAATACATTGAAAATAAAAGACCACATAAGTTAAAAATCTTCGATTTTTATTCTTAATAATTCTTAACTTCTAAATTGATCTTAATGGTTTAAAAATTTAATTTTATTTAAAAATCAAAATAATTTTTAGCATTATGGTAACAAATATTTGAAATTGTATCCCCAATCAACTCAATATCATCTGGTAATTCACCGTTTTTCATCTCTTCACCGAAAAGATTACACAATACTCTTCTGAAATATTCATGTCTCGGGTAAGAAAGAAAACTCCTGGAATCCGTCAGCATTCCCACAAAACAGCTGATTAATCCCATGTTTGAAAGAGCATTCATCTGCTTGATCATTCCGTCTTTTTGATCAAGGAACCACCATCCTGAACCGAACTGTACTTTTCCTTTGATGCTGCCATCGTTGAAATTCCCGATCATTGTCGCGAAAATCTCGTTGTCGGCAGGATTTAAGTTATATAAAATGGTTTTCGTTAATTTATCTTTTCCGTCCAATGTATTTAAAAATTTAGACAACGTTTCAGCCTGAACGAAGTCACCGATAGAATCCCAACCCGTGTCCGGACCAAGAATTCTGTGCATTCTTTCGTTATTATTTCTCAATGCTCCCAAATGGAACTGCTGAACCCATCCGAACTTGTGATAAGCCTCGCCTAAGAATAATAAAACGGCTGTTTTGAATTGGTTAACCTGCTTTTCAGCAATCACTTTCCCTGAAATTTTATCATTGAAAATAGCATTAACCTCCGCTTCTGTAGCATCTTCAAAGGAAATATTATTCAATCCGTGGTCGCACAATCTGCATCCGTTTTCGTGGAAATATTCAATTCTTTTCAATAAAGCATCACACAATGTCTGGTAAGAATTAATTTCAATTCCGGCCGATTCGCCCAGTTTTGATATATAATCTGCAAAGTTGTGGTTTTCAATTAAAATTGCTTTATCAGGACGGAAAGCGGTGCTTACTTTAATGCTGAAATCACTTTTTGCCAAATCCTGATGATAATTCAAAATATCTGTAGGATCTTCTGTTGTGCACAGAGATTCTACATTCATCATTTTCAATAAACCTCTTGTCGATTTTTCAGGCGTCTGAAGCTGAGCAGTAATATTTTCGTAAATTTCTGATGCGTTGCTTCCGTTTAACAATTCATCGATTCCGAAATATCTTTTTAATTCCAGATGCGTCCAGTGATACAAAGGATTTCTCAATGTATAAGGGACAGTTTTTGCCCAAGCTTCAAACTTTTCTTTGTCTGAAGAATTTCCCGTGATGAATTTTTCGTTCACCCCCATTGTACGCATCGCTCTCCATTTATAATGATCGCCTGCAATCCAAACCTTTGAGATATTTTCGAAAACGGTGTCTTCTGCAATATCTTTGGGAATCAAATGATTATGATAATCAATGATGGGTTGTTTTTCCGCGTATCTGAAGTATAATTCTTCAGCGTATTTATTTTGTAGTAAAAAATTATCTGTAATAAAAGGTTTCATTCTAATCTAATTCTGTTGTTATTCATTAGCAGGTTTTCCGATAGTCGCTAAAATTCCCCCGTCAACGTAAATAATCTGTCCGTTGATAAATCTGCTTGCATCCGAAGCCAGAAAAATAGCTGTTCCGGCAAGATCTTCAGGATTTCCCCATCTTCCTTCCGGAGTTCTGCTGATGATAAAATCGTTGAAAGGATGTCCATCCACCCGAATCGGTTCTGTCTGAGAAGTCGCAAAATATCCGGGACCGATTCCGTTCACCTGAATATTATGTTTTGCCCATTCTGTTGCCAGATTTTTGGTAAGCATTTTCAGACCGCCCTTTGCAGAAGCATACGCCACTACATTGTCGCGCCCCAGCTCGCTCATCATCGAGCAGATGTTGATGATCTTTCCGGATTTTCTTTTGATCATATGTTTGCCGACTAATTTCGACATGATAAAAGGTCCTGTAAGATCTACATCAATTACTTTTCTAAAGTCTTCAACTTCCATTTCAATCGCCGGAACACGTTTGATGATTCCTGCGTTGTTGACAAGGATGTCTATTTTTCCATGAGTGGCTTCCATTAAAGCTACTTTCTGAGCGGCTTCCAGTTCGTCCGTCACGTCAAAAAGATAACCGGTTGCTTTGTATCCTTTATTGTGATAATAGTTTAAAGCCTCTTCTAATTTTGACGGTGTCGTACTTGTAATAGCCAGTTCAGCACCTGCGGCGGCAAGACCTTCTGCCATTGCCATTCCTAATCCGTGAGTACCGCCTGTAACAACGGCTACTTTACCGGATAAATCAAATAAATTCATTAGAAAAATTACTTTAGTTCGTTAGTTTTGATTCCGTCCATATCTCCGTAATCCATATTTTCTCCGGCCATACCCCAGATAAAAGTATAATTGGAAGTCCCTACTCCTGAGTGGATTGACCATTCCGGAGACAGCACAGCTTCACGGTTTTGCATGAAAATATGACGCGTTTCCTGAGGCTGTCCCAAGAAATGACTAATGGTCTGCCCTTCTTCCAGATCGAAATAGAAATAAGCTTCCATTCTTCTGGTGTGGGTATGCGAAGGCATGGTATTCCAAACACTTCCGGGATGAAGTTCCGTCATTCCCATTTGTAATTGACACGTTTCAAGCACAGAATTTACAATTAGCTTGTTTATCGTACGCTTGTTGGCGTATTTTTCTTCCCCTAATTCTACAATTTCTGCTTCGCTTTTCGTGATCTTTTTTGTCGGATACGTATGATGTGCCGGAGCTGAATTGATGTAAAAATAAGGTTGTGCATCACCCAATTTTTCAAAAATTACTTCTTTTGCTCCTTTACCGATATATAAAGCCTCTTTGTTGGCGAGGTCATATACTTCACCGTCCACCGTTACTTTTCCTGCACCGCCGACGTTGATGATTCCCAATTCTCTCCTGTCAAGGAAATTCTCGGCTTTCAAATCGTCTGTAGCTTCCAGTTTTAAAGCTTTTGCTGAAGGCATAATACCCCCTACAATAAGCCTGTCGTACATAGAATAGACTAATTTTATCTTATCTTCATTAAATAAATCATTGATTAGAAACTCCCTCCTAAGATCTTCAGTGGTATACTTTTTTGCATCTTCAGGATGATGGGCGTAACGAAATTCTGACTGTGTCATACTGCTTGATTTTTATACTTTTTCTTTTGCGGTTTTATCAAAACCTATTAAACATTGCGTAATCGATTGCATAAAATTACACTAAAATTTGTAGAAATACTTGTCGTTAAATATATAATTATTCTTTAATTAGTTAACAAAAAATTAATTTAAATTAATAAACAACTGATTTACAGACAAATATTTTTTAAAATAATGTATAAAAGATGAAATTATTTAAAGGAATATGAAGATAGCTTTAACCAAAATCAATGCTCAAATCACTGTTGAATATAAAATCATGCCAAATAAAATCAAGAAAACAAATATACTGATTTGATAATAATATATTAAAACTGCTATATATATTATACATAATAAGAATAATTAGTATCAAGTATAAAATTTGATTAAAATTTGAACTCTAAAAAGATGACAAAAGTCAGTAAAATTGTAAAAAGATTAATCCTCAGTATCATTTTTGGGAAATTTTTAAGAGCAAAAAATGATAAATTTTAAGCAAATTTTAAGTTTTAAATTAATAAATAATAAAGAAAACTGATTTTTTTATAAAACTATTTGTGGTAGCATTCAAATTAACAAATTATTAACTTACAGCATTTTATATAAATAATAGCACTAAACATTTTACAACTTCCACCATCCCAAGAGCATCAAATTAATGAAAAAATAATATTTTTTTCTTTGCGTATTGAAAAATAATATTAGTTTAGGAGCCAAGAATATTTATTCTGAAAATTTACGCAATCGATTGCACTCTAAAATGTGTAAATCTTTCAGAAAATATTTACCACTAAAAAGACAGTAGAATACTTACAAATCCACACAAGACAAAACGATTGAAAAAAAAGCTTTCAACCAAAATTAAAACTATAAGGATACAAAAATGGATAAAAGAGTACAATCAATAAAGTGGTTATATCTGTCTTTCTTCTTACTTCCTGTCCTGGCCATGGCTCAAGAAAAGGAGACGCAGAAGGATAAAGGAACCAATATCGATGAAGTGGTTCTGGTAGGTTATACTAAAGTTTCTAAAAAGGACGTTACCAATGCTGTTTCTTCGGTAAAAGCAGAAGCCATAAAAGATATGCCTTCCAATAATGCCGCAGAAGCAATTCAGGGAAGGATGGCCGGAGTTCAGGTTTCTCTGAGTGAAGGCTCCCCCGGAGCGGATGTAGATATTGTCATCAGAGGAGGTAACTCAATTACCGGCAGTAATGCTCCGCTATATATCGTAGACGGTGTTCAGATGGATAATGCACTGTCTATTTTATCACCCAAAGAGATCGAATCCATTGAAGTTTTAAAAGACGCTTCATCCACCAGTATTTACGGAGCGAGAGGCGCCAATGGTGTAGTTCTCATTTCCACAAAAGGAGGCCGTAAGAAAGCCAAAACCTCTATTAATTATAATGGGTTTTTAGGAGTAAGATCAATACAGAACACTATTGATGTGTTGGATCCATATCAATATGTGCTGTACCAGTACGAGCTATACAACAAAGCTGGTATACAGACAGATATTGATGCCTTTAAAACAAGATATGGAACTTTCGAAGACTTAGGAAAATATAAAGATATCAAGAAAAGAGACTGGCAGGATGAAGTTTTTGGCAGAGAAGCTTTTAACTTTACTCATAATCTTTCACTTACAGGAGGAACTGAGAAATCATCTTTCTCATTATCATTAAATAATGTACAGGAAGACGGAATTATGATTGGCTCAGGCTTTAAAAGGAATATGGCCAATTTCAAATATGATTATGATATTTCAAAGAAATTAAGTCTTACTTTAAATGCCAGATACAGCAGACAAACCATTTTCGGGGCCGGAACATCTTCTACAGGGTCGCAGGGTACCAACCGGTTAAGAAATGCCGTAAGATATCAGCCTTTTGAAGGAGGTTCAACAGTGGATGTTGATGAATTTGATCCTTTATTTGCAGATCAGACCAACCTGGTTAATCCTGTTTTGCTGGCAAATAATGAAGTTAAGGAAAACGGCAGAAACGACCTGATGCTAAATGGAACTTTAGAATATAAAATCAATAAGGATTTTACGTTCAGAAGTGTGATAGGATATGTACAGAGAGACGAATTTGTAAATCAGTTTTCAGGCACTGTAACCAGCCTTGCAAGACAGAATAACGATCAGCCTGTGGTATTCCTGAGCAAAGCCCAGACAAGGAGAATTACCAACACCAATACTTTAAATTTCAGAAAAACATTTGGAAAACATAAACTGGACTTATTGGCAGGACAGGAAATTGTAAAAACAGACGGTGAATCATTAGCAATTAATATTAAATGGTTTCCGAAATCCATAAGTGCAGAAGAAGCATTTGCCAATATTCAGTCGGCTTCACCACCCAGCGGACTCGTACAGGATGCTCCAAAAGCAGGAAGAGCTCCGGACAGATTAGCTTCTTTCTTTGGAAGAGCCAACTATATTTTCAATAACAAATACATCCTTACCGCTTCCATGAGGGCAGACGGATCCAGTGTATTCGGACCCGGAAACAGATGGGGATATTTTCCGGCAGCTTCTGCGGCATGGAAAATTACTGAAGAAAATTTCTTAAAAGACAGTAAAACTATCAGTGAATTAAAACTTCGTGTAGGATATGGCTTATCCGGAAACAACAGAATTGGTGCTTTCTTATATGATACATTCTTTATTACTTCTTCAGACTATGGATATGCTTTTGGAACTAATGTGACGCCCGGGGCTACTACAGGTAACATCATGGCCAACAAAAACGTGAAATGGGAAACTGCGACTTCCAAAAATGCAGGGTTGGATTTCGGACTATTTAACGGAAGAATATACGGTACTCTTGATGTTTATCAGACTGATACGAAAGATCTTTTGCTTTTGGCGAAAATTCCCCAGACTACTGGTTATGAATATCAATACCAAAACTCCGGAAGTACTACCAATAAAGGTATTGAATTCTCCGTAGGAAGTACTATTATTAGTAAAGAAAACTTCACATGGAAAATTGATGCTAATATTTCGTCCAATAAAAATACAATCAAAAGCTTAGGAAATAACACTTCTGCAAGTTCTAATTTTTACTATTATCCGTCCGGCTGGCAGAATAACCTGAATGATTTCCTAGTACAGGTTGGTAAGCCGGTAGGTACTTATTGGGGATATGTAACGGCAGGAAGATATGAAATAAACGACTTTGATTATAATTCTACAACACAAGTATATACATTAAAAGCTGGTGTTCCAAATGCTTCTGCCGCTGCCAACGGGGCAAAACCTATACAGCCCGGAGACCTTAAACTTCAGGACCTTAACAATGATGGCATTATTGATAATCAGGACATGACAGATTTGGGAAATGCCCAACCTAAATTCTATGGCGGATTCAATCAGACTTTCCGTTATAAAAACTGGGATATGAGCTTAATGTTCAATTTCTCCGTAGGAAATAAAGTGTATAATGCCAATAAAATAGAATATTCTACGCAATATCTTTACAAAGACAATAACATGCTGGCAGAAGTTGCTAACAGATGGAGATGGTTCGATGATGCGGGTATAAAAGTAAATGATCCGACTGCATTAGCAGCATTAAATGCCAATACTACAGGATGGACTCCTCCTGCAGGCGCTTACTTCTTACACTCTTATGCAATTGAAGACGGATCTTTCTTAAGGTTAAATAACGTAACCCTTGGGTATTCCCTTGGAAAAGAATTCACCAAACAGCTTGGTCTTTCAAATTTCAGATTGTATTTTACCATGAACAATGTATTTACCATCACCGGATATTCCGGGTACGATCCTGAGGCAAACACGAGAAGAAACCCATTGACACCTGGTGTTGATTATGCAGCTTATCCACGTAGCAGATTTATATTATCAGGAGTTGATATCACTTTTTAAACCTAATATTATGAATAAAAATAAATTTTTAACAATTCTATTTTCCGTTGCAGGATTACTGTCCGTCGCTTCATGTGAAGATTATCTGGAAGTAGAAAGTTTATCCAATACCGTAGAAAAACAGCAATTTGATTCTGTTTCAGATACATTCTCTGCATTAGTGGGTGTATACAACAGTACGATGGGTGATAACACTTATGGCCAGAGAATGAACCTTATTTTAGCGCAATCAGGTGATGATTTAAGAACTTCAGGTGATTATAATGCCAACGACAGAAGAGGTGTAAGCTGCTTCGGGGCTATTCCCACAAATACTGAGCTTTTAAGACCTTTTTTAGATACCTATGCCGGTATCGAAAGAGCTAATCTTGTCATTAAAAACATTCCGCTTTCTCCCGTATACCAGACAGGTTCAGAGGCTGATAAAAAATTAATGGACAGATATTTGGGTGAAGCTTTAACACTAAGAGCTCATTTTTATCATGATCTTATAAAAAACTGGGGAGATGTGCCATTTCAGGAGCTTCCATCTGCTGATCTTCCTAATCTATACCTTGCAAAAACAGACAGGGATGTCATTTATGATAAAATACTTGATGATCTATTAAAAGCAGAAAATTTTGTTCCGTGGAAATCAGAAGGTAATACAACCTCGCAAAGAATCTCAAAAGGAGCTGTAAAAGGTCTGAGAGCAAGAATAGCTTTGGCAAGAGCAGGATATTCGTTAAGAAGAAGCCCACAGCAAATGATGCAGGGAACCAATCCTCAAAAATATTATCAGATTGCCTATGATGAATGTAAAGATATCATTAACTCCGGGCAGCATCAGCTCAACCCAAGTTATGAAAACCTGTTCAGATCTTTGCATACCAACAGCCAGGATGCAACAAATGAGGTAATATATGCTATCGGAGCGTTCGGAGGAAATTCCAGAACAGATAGTAAAATTGGTTATTACAACGGTTTACGACACGATGATACAGATTGGAAATCTTCAGGAGGAATCAGTGCAATCCCCGTCTATTTTTATGAATTTACAAAATATGATCTAAGAAGAGACGTTAATATTGCCATATTCAGAGTAAATACTACAAAACAGCAGGAACTTCAGACAGCAATCAACTGGAATGACGGTAAGTTCAGAAAATCATGGACGTCTATTACAGGAACGTCTCAAAACCTGGGGATCGACTGGCCGTTATTAAGATATTCTGATATTTTATTAATGTTTGCAGAAGCAGATAACGAGCTTCACAGCGGACCGTCACAAGATGCAATCAGTGCTGTTTTAGCTGTTAGACAGAGAGCTTATGCCGGTAATTTGGGTCAGGTGGGAACAATCCCAACGACTAAAAACGAATTCTTTAATTTTATTGTTAAAGAAAGACAGTTGGAATTTGGTGGAGAAGGACTTAGAAAATATGACCTGATCCGTTGGAATTTGTTAGAAACCAAAATTAACGAAACCAGAGAGAAGCTTACGCAGTTTATGAACGGTACAGGAGCTTATGCCAATGTCCCTGAATATATTTTCTATAAAAAAGTAGCGTACACACCTACAAAAACAGCACAGCAAAATGTATTGGATATCGACTTTTATACGGCCAATGGAATTACAAAGGCTGATGTTTTCTATAATCCGAATCAAAGTGTGGCAACACCTTCCGGGTACACAAAGGTAAACTGGAGGCTTGCCATGACACAGCCGTATATCAGTGGTGATCCTGTAAAGAGCTATGCCTATTATTTCCAGCCAAACAGAAAAGAATTGCTTCCAATCGCATTAGATGTAGTTAATTCCAACTACAATCTTACACAAGATTATGGGTATTAGATAAAAAATTTCACATTCATATCAAAGAAATACAGGCTTCCTCCCACAAAGAGAAGTCTGTATTTTAACTCAAAATTTATGTAATGAAAACTTCCACTTTTATTAAAAATTTTAAAACATTTTCAATTTTTTCAATCGTATTGTTAAGTCTTCTTTCTTTTAAAACCAAAGATAAAATAATCGTGGTTTCAAAAGACGGAAAAGGCAGCTATACCACAGTACAACAGGCTATCGATGCCATTGAAAATGGTTTTGGAACAAGAACTAAAATTTTAATTAAAGCCGGAGTTTACAAAGAAAAAATCACCGTTCCCGAAACAAAAGGAACCATTTTGATAGAAGGAGAACATCCCGAAAATACAATTATTACTTACGATGATTTCGCATCAAAAAAGAATCCAGAAGGCAAAGATATCGGCACCACAGGTTCTTCAACGGTTTTTATTTACTCAAACGACTTTACGGCAAAAAACATTACGTTTGAAAACAGTTCAGGAAAAGTAGGACAGGCCGTTGCTGTATTGACTTCAGGTGATAGAATCTCTTTTGAAAACTGCAGATTCTTAGGAAATCAGGATACTTTGTATTTAAAAGGAGCTCAGGATTTAACAGATAAAACAAAACCTTCAAGAAATTACTTTAAAAACTGCTATATCGAAGGTACAACCGATTATATTTTCGGAGCCGGAACAGCTGTTTTTGAAAACTGCACGGTCTATTCTAAAGAAAGCGCAAGCTACGTCACAGCCGCTTCTACCCCACAGGAAAGCGAATTTGGCTTCGTCTTTATCAATTCAAAAATCATTGGAAATGCGAAAGAAAATTCAGTCTATTTAGGAAGACCCTGGAGGCCTTTTGCAAAGACAGTGTACATCGATTGCGAAATGAATTCAAGCATAAAACCCGAAGGATGGCACAATTGGAGCAAACCCGATGCTGAAAAGACAACTTTTTATGGAGAATTTAATTCAAAAGGAACAGGCGCGAATACCGTAAAAAGAGTGTCATGGTCACATCAATTAAATAAAGAAGAAAGTAAAAAGTATACCACACAAAATATCCTTAAAGGAAACGACAACTGGAATCCGAAAAAGAGTTTAAAATAATTTAAATCAAAACAGCAAAACGCTAAAGAATTTTCAATCATGATAAAACACTTCACAAAAATAATGACGATAGGGATTTTATGCGGAAGTTTGGCTTTTGTTGAAGCTCAAAACGGTTTAAGTTTTCCCGGTGCTGAAGGCTTCGGAAGATTTACAACAGGCGGTCGTGGCGGAAAGGTTTATTTCGTGACAAAATTAGGCGATGACGGTTCCGAAGGTACTTTAAGATATGCTTTAAATCAGAAAGGACCGAGATATATTATTTTTAAAACCGGTGGAACGATTTACTTAGAATCACCGTTAAGGATAAAAGAAGGCAACGTCACCATTGCCGGACAAACCGCTCCCGGAGACGGAATTACTGTTGCCAATTATGAAACTTTTATAGCAGCAGACAATGTGGTTATACGTTACATGAGATTCAGAATGGGGGATCAGAAAAAATATCAGGGCGATGCTTTGGGCGCAAGATTTATCAAAAATCTGATGGTCGATCATTGCTCGATGAGCTGGTCTACGGACGAGACGGTTTCTATTTATGTTAATGAAAACACAACGCTTCAATGGTGCGTAATTGCAGAAAGTTTGAGAAATTCTTTCCATAAGAAAGGTCCTCACGGTTACGGCGGAATTGCAGGCGGAAAATTTGCGTCTTTTCATCATAATATGTACGCTCACCATGACAGCAGAAATCCCAGATTAGGGGAATATGCAGGAAGTAAATTTGCATTGACCGATCTTACCGATTTCAGGAATAATGTGATCTACAATTGGGGACATAACAATGTGTACGGCGGTGAAGGAATGAACGTGAATATCGTCAATAATTACTACAAACCGGGACCTGCAACCACCACAAAACAGAGAATTGTTGCCATCGATAAAAACGGAAAACCGGAAGCTGAAGTGTATAACATTTGGGGGAAATATTACATCAACGGAAATGTTATAGAAGGAAACCCGGAAATCACGAAGGATAACTGGACGGAAGGTGTTTTCGGTCAGATGAAAGCTTATAATTTGACAGATAAGGATAAAAGTTTCATAAAGCTCAATCAGCCACATGATATTCAGAGCAATGTCATCACCCATTCTGCGAAAGAAGCGTATGAGAAAATTTTACAGATCGGGGGAGCAAGTTTAGTGAGAGATGCTGTTGATCTCCATGTGTTAAAAGATGTCGAAAACGGAAGTTTCACCTACAAAGGTTCAAAAGGAAGCACCAACGGCATCATCGATTCACAAAATGATGTCGGCGGCTTTCCAAACTTAAACCCGGGAAAGCCCCTACCCGATTCAGACAACGACGGAATACCTGATGAATGGGAAATTAAGCATCAATTAAATCCAAAAGTGGCCAACGCCAACGGAAGAGATTTAGACGAAGACTACGACAATATTGAAGTTTATTTTAATGATCTTGTTACCATAATAACTGAAAAACAAAACTAATAACCATGAAATTCTTTATTAAATTCAACGAAAATCATCTACCAAAATTTAGATAAAAACTGAACATTTTAGATAAAAATAATCAACTTTAAAGTTTAAAAAAATGAATTTCATTAATCACAACATAAAATTATTGGCATTTGCAGCTTTAGGTTCAGGAATGTTTTTGGCCTGCGCGCAAACAAAACCTGCAAACACTTCAAAACCTGCAACAGAAACTTCAAAATCCGGAAAAATTGTTCCAACCAATCTGAAATGGTCTGAAAGAATGCTCCTTTCCGAAATGCATCGTTTCCCGGAATCCTGGATGCTTGATTTCAGCAAAAGTCCCAAATGGACCTATCCATCAGCGATTGTATTGGATGCCGCTGAACAATTATACGCGAAAACCGGTAAAAAAGAATATTACAACTACATCAGTGATTTCGGAGAAAAACTGGTAAAAGAAGACGGTACAATCCTTACCTACGACATGGAGAAGTACAATATCGATCTTCTGAACAGCGGAAATGTTCTTTTATACCTTTACGAAAAAGAGAAAAAAGAAAAATACCTGAAAGCTCTTCAAACTCTTCGTTTACAAATTGACGGGCAGCCAAAAACTAAAGAAGGGTCTTTCTGGCATAAAAAAATATATCCGTACCAGGTATGGCTGGATGGCCTCTACATGGGAATGCCGTTCTACACGCATTACACAAAGGATTTTGTAAAAGGTGCAGAAGCTACAAAAGCGTATGATGATATTGTTTTCCAGTTCGATTCGGTTCAAAAAAATCTTTTAGACAAAAAAACGGGCTTGTTATATCACGCCTGGGATGAAAGCAAAGAACAGGCCTGGGCAAATAAAGAAACCGGACTTTCCCCGAATTTCTGGGGGAGAGCAATGGGTTGGTACGGAATGGCAATGGTGGATGTGCTGGATTATTTACCACAAAATCATCCGGGAAGGGCAAGATTAATTTCTTACATAAAATCTTACACCGATGCCATCATCAAGGTTCAGGACAAGAAAAGCGGACTTTGGTATCAGGTTTTGGATAAGCCATTGGCAAATGGTAATTATGAAGAAGCAACTGCTTCAGCAATGTTTGTTTACACAATGATAAAGTCTGTAAACAAAGGATATTTACCAACATCTTATAAAACTGCTGCTAAAAAAGGATACGACGGCATCATCAAAAATTTAATTACCGTTGATGAAAACGGAGTCGTAAACTTAAATAAATGCTGTGCTGTCGCAGGTTTAGGCGGTAAACCTTACAGAGATGGCTCATACGAATATTATGTAAATGAAGAAATTCGTTCCAACGATGCCAAAGGAACAGGACCTTTCATTTTGGCAAGTTTAGAATTTGAAAAATAAAGGATAAAATACTCACCTTTTGCTAAGTAGAACGCCTTTGCGAACTTAAAATCAACAGCATTATTTGCAAAAAAATCTTTGCGCTCTTTGCGTTAAAATTTACTAAAACGAAATAAAATGAATCTGATTTAATGAAGACAAAAAATATTTTAAATATACTTTCAATCACAGTCTTTTCTGTTGCATCAAATTATTTGAATGCACAGGAAAAAAACTATGTTTCTGAAGTATGGACAGCCGATCAGGGAAAAAATTATAGAAACCCTGTGCTATACGCAGATTATTCCGATCCGGACGCGATTCGTGTCGGTGAAGATTATTATATGACCGCTTCAAGTTTCAATGAAGCTCCGGGATTGCCTATTCTTCATTCAAAAGATATGGTCAACTGGAAATTAGTGAATTATGCGCTTCCGGATGTTCTTCCCAACGAACATTTTTCAACGCCAAAAAGAGGTGACGGCGTTTGGGCACCGAGTATCCGATTCCACAAAGGTGAATTTTATATTTATTGGGGTGATCCCGATTTCGGAATTTACATGGTGAAAACCAAAGATCCGCTGGGAACCTGGGAAAAGCCTGTTTTGGTAATGGAAGGAAAAGGGTTGATCGATTCCTGCCCGTTTTGGGACGATGATGGAAATGCGTATTTAGTTCATGGTTGGGCGGGAAGTCGCGCAGGCGTGAAAAGTTTACTTTCGATTAATAAAATGAATCCCGAAGGCACAAAAGTCCTGGATAAAGGAGTTCATGTTTTCGATGGTCATGATGCACATCCAACCGTTGAAGGCCCTAAAATGTATAAAAGAAACGGTTATTACTACATTTTTGCACCTGCAGGCGGAGTCGCTACAGGATGGCAATTGGTGCTGAGATCAAAGAATATTTATGGTCCTTACGAAGAAAAAGTTGTACTCGAGCAAGGTTCGACGAAAATCAACGGACCTCACCAGGGAGCTTGGGTTGATACACCTTCAGGTGAAGATTGGTTTTACCATTTCCAGGATGTTGATGCCTATGGAAGAATCGTTCATCTTCAGCCAATGAAATGGGAAAAAGACTGGCCAATCATAGGAATCGATCTTAATAAAAACGGAATCGGTGAACCGGTTTTAAGCTATAAAAAGCCAAACGTTAGGCAATCCTACCCCATCGTTACTCCGCCAGAAACAGATGAATTTGATGGTGAAAAATTAGGAATTCAGTGGCAATGGAGCGCGAATGAAAATATCGTCTGGTCTTCAAAACTTCCCGGACAGAAATTTTTAAGATTATTCTCGATGAAAGTTCCTGAAGGCGAGAAAAATCTGTGGAATGTCCCGAATTTATTAACTCAAAAATTCCCTGCTCCTAATTTTGCAGCTTCCACAAAGGTTAAATTAATTCCGGAAGATGCCAAAGAAGGAAAAACAGCAGGCCTTTTGGTGATGGGATTAGATCATGAATCCATCGTAATTACCAACAAACCGGACGGATTTTATTTACAGTTAAGAAGAGCCGAAAAAGCGGATAAAGGCGGTGAAGAAAAGGTTTTATCTGAAACAAAATTAAAAGGCAATGAAGCTTATTTAAAAGTAAATGTGAACGAACCGAATGGTTTATGCCAATTCAGCTACAGTGAAAACGGGAAAAATTTCACAAAAGTGGGTGATGTATTTCAGGCAAAACCCGGGAAATGGATCGGTGCTAAAGTTGGCTTATACAGCATAAGCACAGCAAAAGTTCCACGTGGCGGATATGCAGATTTTGATTGGTTTAGAATTACTAAAAACTAGAATTACAGTTGGTGAATCGCAAAGACGCAAAGAAAATTTAAGGCACATGCGTTAAGACGCAAGGATTTTATCTTCGATAAAATTTAACACTGTAAAATTTGCTGAAAATCTCTGATTTTCTTGCGCCTTAAAACATAATTAAGATTAAAAATTTTGCGCCTTTGCGATAACCAACAAGATATATTAATAATGAAAAGAAAATTTAATATTATTTCATTTTACGTCGTTTTGCTGTTGTCTGCATGTCAGGCACAAACTCAGACACAAAAGTCAACGGCAAAACACAATAAAAAAGTCACGCATATTTATCTTATCGGCGACTCTACTATGGCGGATTATACGGGAAATTATGAACCCGGAAAAGATTATATGAAAGTCCGGTATCCAATTACAGGATGGGGACAGGTTTTTCAGCCGTTTTTTGTGAAAGACAGTTTGGCTTCTTTAAAACCTGCAATTACAACAGATTCTGTTGCCATTATCGACAGAGCCCATGGCGGAAGAAGTACGCGAACTTTTTTCCAGGAAGGAAGATGGAGATATGTATATGAACATTTGCAGCCGAATGATTATGTTTTCATGCAGTTTGGTCATAATGACGGCTCTGAAAAACATACGGAGCGATATGTAAACATTGAAGGTTATAAAGAATTTTTAAGGTTATTTGTAACCCAAACAAGGCAAAAAGGTGGAAATCCAATTATTCTGACACCTGTTGCCAGAAATTACCCATGGAAAGACGGAAAACTCGAAAATGTACACGGAGAATATGGGCAAGCTCCAATTGATATTGCTAAAGAAATGAATGTTCCGTACATCGATTTAAACAAATTATCGATGGACTATTTTACGAAAAAAGGACAGGATTTTACTACAAACCATTACTTCATGAATCTTCCGGAGAATGTGTATGAAGCGTATCCGAAAGGTCAAAAAGATAACACTCATTTCCAGCCGGAAGGTGCAAAAGTCGTGGCAGCAATTGTTTATCAGGAATTTAAAAAATTAATTAAAACTCAACAAAAATAAAATGAAGAAGTCACTTAAAGTTATTGGTTTAGTAGCAGTTATGCTGTTTTCAGAACACATATATGCTCAAAATCTGGATATTTATAAAAATATTGAGTTTAAAATGCCCCAGGTTGCGGAAACTTCTTTTCCTGCAAACACGGTTTCTATCACACAATTTGGTGGAGTTGCAGGCGGAAATGTAAAAAATACAGAAGCTTTTAAAAAAGCAATCGATGATCTTTCTAAAAAAGGAGGCGGAAAATTGGTTGTTCCCCGCGGAATGTGGTTAACAGGACCAATCGAGTTGAAAAGCAACATCAATCTCCATGTAGAAGAAGGTGCATTGATCATATTTAGCAAAGACAAAAACGATTATCCTTTGGTTGATGTAAGTTTTGAAGGATTAAATACAATCCGTTGTCAATCACCTATTTCAGCAAGAAACGCAACCAATATTGCGATCACAGGAAAAGGGGTGATTGACGGAAGCGGTGATGCGTGGAGAGCCATCAAGAAAAGCAAAATGGCAGAATCTGAATGGAAAGAGATTGTAAAATCCGGCGGAATTTTATCTTCAGACGGTAAAACCTGGTATCCTTCAGAAAGTTATAAAAAAGGATTTGAAAGCAGTTCGAGTTTCAACGTTCCTGATAAAATTTCTAAGGAAGAGCTAAAATCGGTTAAAGATTTTCTTCGTCCGGTAATGGTAAGTTTGGTGGGTTGTGACAAAGTTCTGTTAGACGGTCCTACTTTTCAGAATTCTCCCGCGTGGAATCTTCACCCACTGATGTGTTCTAATGTTATTTTAAGAAATCTTACCGTTCGAAATCCGTGGTTTTCTCAAAATGGTGACGGTGTAGATCTGGAATCCTGCAAAAATGTTTTGATTTACGATAACACCTTTGACGTTGGTGACGACGCGATTTGCATTAAATCAGGAAAAGATAAAGATGGCAGAAAAAGAAATATGCCGACAGAAAATGTCATCATTAAAAACAATGTTGTCTATCACGGTCACGGAGGTTTTGTCATAGGAAGCGAAATGTCCGGTGGAGCGAGAAATATCCACGTTTCCGATTGTACTTTTATAGGAACAGACATCGGTTTACGTTTCAAAACAACTCGCGGAAGAGGCGGAATCGTTGAAAATATTTACATCAAAAACATCGATATGATTAATATTCCAACACAGGTAATTGGCTTCAATATGTTTTATGAAGGCGCTTCCCCGGTTTTGGAAGACGGACAAAAAAGAGAAGGCAACAAAGCACCGGAAAAGGTTTATCCCATAACAGAGGAAACTCCGATTTTCAGAAATATTTTCTTTAAAAACATCAATGCTGTTAATTCTTATGAAGCGATCACTTTGTTCGGTTTAGCAGAAATGAACCTTAAAAATATTGTGATTGAAGACTCTCAGTTTGACACGAAAAAGGCTCTAACAATCGTAGATGCAGACGGAGTTCAATTAAAAAATGTTAAATTAAAATATGCTGAAGGAACCGGAGCTACGGTTTACAACAGCAAAAACATCAATCTTTCAACGGTGAAATTTGAATCTCAAAATAAGCCACTCGTTAAGATTTTAGGAAATAAATCCGGATCCATATTGTTACCGAAGGAAGTGGCAGATGATAAAGATGCATTTTCTCTTGCAACGGAAGTAGCGAAAAATTCAGTTAAATAGTTGGTATCGCAAAGGCGCAAGGAAGTTTACAAACTTTGCGTTTTTAAGGCGCAAGGATTTTATCTTCGATAAAATTTAACACTTAGAACTTACTGAAAATCTTTGGTTTTCTTGCGCCTTAAAAGCATCTTTATGATTAAAAAACTTTGCGTCTTTGCGATTTTCCAACAACTCAAAATAAAAATAGTATTAAAAAAATTCCACAAGCGAATGATTTTTAACAAAAAGCATACTTATATTTCTATTTTTTTAATGGGAGGAACAATAGCATTCGGCCAGATTCAACGGCCGAATGCAACTCCTTACACCAACGAAGCAACTTACGAGAAACTAAAGAAAAAACACACTTTTATTACTCCGATTGATCGGCCGGTTCCGCAAAATATCAAAATTGATAAAGATGTAGAATATGCAAACATCAACGGAATTTCTTTGAAAGCAGACCTCTATTATCCTCTTGATAAATCCAAAAAGCATCCCGGAATTGCAATGGTTCATGGCGGTGGCTGGATTTCCGGAAGCAAGGAAAATGAAAAATTCATGGCCATGGAATTGGCTTCAAAAGGTTATGTCGCCATCGCAGTTGGGTATCGGTTGGCTGATGTTGCAAAATATCCTGCCGGAGTTGAAGATATTGAAGAAGCTATTAATTGGTTAATGAAAAACAGAAAAAAATATTCTTTAGATCAAAATAAAATGGTGGTTTTAGGAGAATCTGCGGGTGCTCAGATCGCCACTTTGGTTGGCGTAAAGTCAAAGAATAAAATAAAGGCAATCATCAATATTGACGGAATTGTTTCCTTTATTCATCCCGAAGCTGAAGAAAGTACTTACGCTTCCTATTGGCTGGGTGGTGATAGAAATATCAATTTAAAAAACTGGACAGAAGCTTCCCCTTTGGAATATGTGGATAAAAGCACGCCTCCTACCCTTTTCATTAACAGTTCTCAGCCCCGTTTCCATGCAGGTCGGGACGATATGATGAAGAAATTGAAGAGTTATAATATTCCGACTGAATTTCATAAAATTAAAGGTTCTCCGCATTCATTTTGGAGTGCAGAACCCTGGTTTACAGAAACATTGAATTATACTGTTGATTTTTTAAATAAAGTTTTGAAGTAATTTAATTATGATTTAACCCAAAGATTAATTTAATGCAATGAATATTTTAAGGGGCAAAGAAAGCGACAAGTCACTGATGAAGCTTATGGCTAAAACGCCCGCTTAATCAAAATCAATTTATTGATTTCATCTTAGCTCACTAAAAATAAATATAAAGAAAAACAAACTTTGCGTTAAAAAATAATAAATCAGTTTATGAAAAAAATATTCTTAATTCTATTTATTTCGATTGCTAATTTTCTCTTAGCAGGAAATGATCCGTACGTTAGAATTACCGTTGCCAAAGACGGAAGCGGAGATTTTACATCGATTCAGAAAGCGATCAATTCTATAAGAGATTTGGGAGCTGCGGAAGCTTTGGTTTTTATTAAAGCCGGAACCTATAACGAAAAAATCACAATCCCTTCTTCAAAACATAAAATCACGTTAGAAGGCGAAAATAAAGACAATACAATTATCACCAACAACGATTTTTCAGGAAAAATTGATCCGTTTAATGAAAAAATGACAACATTCAATTCTTACACTTTACTGGTAATGGGTGATGATATAAAAATTAGCAATGTAACAATTAAAAACAGCTCGTGCAACGAAGGACAGGCAGTTTCTCTTCATGTGGAAGGTGACCGTTTTGTGATTAAAAATTCGAATATTCTGGGTTGTCAGGACACGATTTATTCTGCAACCAATCACAGCAGGCAATATTTTGAAAACTGTTATATTGAAGGAACGACGGATTTTATTTTCGGTCAGGCAACGGTTGTTTTTAAAAACTGCACCATTAAAAGTTTAGCCGATTCTTATATTACAGCCGCCGCAACGGAAGCCGACAGACTGTACGGCTTTGTCTTTTTCGACTGTACATTAACCGCCAAAGAAGGCATCACAAAGGTCTATTTGGGTAGACCCTGGAGACCTTATGCAAAGACCGTTTTCATCAATACGGAAATGGGAAAGCATATTCTTCCGGAAGGCTGGAATCCGTGGAAAGGCGATAAAATGTTTCCTGATAAAGAAAAAACCGCTTATTATGCAGAATTCGGAAGTAAAGGTGAAGGTGGAAACACTTCAAAACGGGTAAGCTGGTCGCATCAATTGACGAAAAAAGATTTGAAAAATTATACTTTGGAAAAGATTTTTGATGACTGGAATCCAAACAAGTAATAAGTAATCGGTGATAAGTAATTATAACCATAATAAAACCGACATAGGAAAATGGAGCGTTAAGAAAATTAGCTCTGTGAACGTTAAAAAAATTCTACTGTCTGAAGCGCGGGATAACTATTGAAATAAAACAGAAATATTCAACCCGCGCGAGTTTTAGAATTTTTAGAGAACAGAACTCATTTTTAGCGGAAGTTTCCAAGTCTTGAACTTTTGATTCTTTTGTTTTAAGACAAAAGAATTAACAAAAATCAAATTTACAATGAACAAAAAATTAACATTACTATTTTTATTTTTATCAATAATAGTATTTGCACAAAAATCAACATTATTCTTAATCGGCGATTCTACCATGGCCAATAAGGAAAACCCCGATAAAAACCCTGAGCACGGTTGGGGACAGGTTTTATCTCAATTTCTAACAACAGGAATTGAAGTTCAGAATCATGCGATGAACGGCAGAAGCTCAAAAAGTTTCAGGACAGAAGGACGATGGGATAAAGTGGAAAAACAGCTTAAAAAGGGAGATTTTGTGGTTATTCAGTTTGGTCATAACGATCAAAAATTGAAGGATTCTACAAAATTCACCAATCCTTATACTCAATACAGAGCTAATTTAGAAAGATATGTCAATGAAACCAGAGCAAAAGGAGCTATTCCGATTCTGATGACTTCTATTGTAAGAAGAAATTTCACTGAAAACGGTGTTTTGGTTGACACTCATAAAGAATATCCATTAGTGGTGAGAATGGTTGCTACTGATCTGAAAGTTCCGTTTGTGGATATGCAATTGCTAACAGAACAGATGGAAATTTCTTATGGTCCGGAAAATTCAAAAAAACTGCATCTTCATTTTGCAGAGGGTGAAAACCCGTATTATCCGAAAGGAAAAGATGATGATACTCATTTATCAAAACTGGGTGCAGAAACTGTTGCAAAACTGGCTTTGAAGGATTTAAAGAGTTTGAAAATTGGCTTGGAAAAGTATATCAAATAGTTTAAATGAAAAAACATTTAACGGTCTGTTTGTCATTCAGAGCGAAACGAAGTGTAGCGTGGAATCTCAACAGTTAAAAACATAGTTTAGATTCCTACGGAAAATTGGACGTAAAATTTTAATCAAATAATAAATCAAAACATACAAAATGAAATTTAAAAAAGAACCATTCTTCGACGGCAATTCCGAGTGGGAAGATTTAGGAGAAGGAGTTTCCCGACAGTTTGTTGGGTACAATTCCCAGGTGATGATGGTCATTGTAAAGTTTGAAAAAGATGCCATCGGAGCTTTGCATCAGCATTTTCATTCGCAAATCACTTATGTTGCTTCAGGGCAATTTGAAGTAACTGTTGATGGAGAAGTGAAAATTTTACAGAAAGGTGACGGTTTTTTCGCGCAGCCCAATATTTTTCACGGGGTAAAATGTCTGGAAGAAGGACAGCTGATTGATGCTTTTACGCCGTTTAGAGAAGATTTTCTTAATTCTTAATATGGAATGTTGGTTAATCGCAAAGGCGCAAAGTTTTTTTAAATTTTAATAATGCTTTAAGACGCAAAGATTTTATCGAAGATAAAATTAAATTGGTTACCGTTGATGGAGTGGTTAAAACTTTACGGAAAGGTGACGGTTTTTTTGCGCAGCCTGATATTTTTATAGGGTAAAATGTCTGGAAGAGGGACAGTTGAATGAAGCATTTATGCCATTTAGAGAAGATTTTCTT